>JBDROD010000209.1:0-28339 GCA_043810415.1 Candidatus Zixiibacteriota bacterium
AGTTGAGATAATAAAATCCATTAAAGGTGTTTATGCAGAATATCTTCGAAATCAAACCGGTTGCAGAAACCATGAAGACCCATCCCATTGAATGGGAAAAAATATGGGATGAACTCCCGGTCGGGTTATTCAGAACTTCGAATCTGGGGAAACTGGAATATGCCAATCGTTTCTTTTCCAAGTGGCTGGAGGAGAACGATAGATCGGTCCCGGAAGGCAAAGATTCGATTCGCCTTCAAATTTCCCGGCTGGTCGACGACTGTGCAAAATCGGGCAGATCCGCTTGGGCCGAGATCGAAACTACGACAGAATCGGATACGATCATTCGAATATTCCCTTTCCATGCAGGTAAAGGAAGGTGGGAAGGGATGGTGGGTATGGTGGAGAATATCTCCTCTTCGGCAAGCTATCAGGTTAGTCTGCACAAAAAGATAAAGGAACTGTCCATCCTGTGCGAGCTGAGCAAAGTATTGGGCAGCACCCTGAATCTGGAGGAGATCCTCAACATCATCCTGACCGGGGTTACAGCCGGACAGGGATTGGGGTTCAACCGGGCTTTCCTCCTTCTTTTGAACCCGGCGGGAACGATTCTGGAGGGAAAAATCGCCATTGGACCTTCCAACCCGGAAGAGGCTCAGAGGATCTGGAAATCTCTCTCGGATAAGGATCAATCTTTAGAGGAGGTGCTCAAATCATACAAGAACGCTTTAAAGGAGAAGGACGTTTTGGTAAACCAGATGGTGAAGAGACTCAAAATTCCCCTTACCGATCGGAACAATCCGCTGATCAAATCCATGCTCGATAAAAAAGCCCTCCATATCTCATGGGGAAAGGAGAGCGGTGACGAGGACTTGTTTGATCTGCTGCAGACGAATCAATTTGCAGTGGCTCCGCTGATATCCAAAGACAAGATGCTGGGGGTGATCATTGCCGACAACCTGATCAACCGGAAGCCGATTGAGGACGAGGCGGTCAAGCTTCTCTCCATATGCGCCCATAACGCCTCCGCAGCGGTGGAAAGCTCGCAGCTTTATCAACAATTGGCCGATAAGGTGGACAAGCTGGCGGAAGCCAAGAGGAAGATCGCCGAGAGCACCCGGAGGCTCCTGAAGGTGGAGAGGCTGTCGGTTCTGGGCCAGATCACCTCACAGGTGGCACACGAGCTGAGAAATCCGCTGACCGTCATCGGAGGATTTGCCCATTCGATCATGAAGAAAATGGACGTGCAAAATTCAGATTATGAGTTTGTGAAGATCATAGTTAAAGAGACCGAAAGAATGGAGAACATCTTGAACAACGTGCTTAACTTTTCGAAACCGGATAAGTTTAACTTAGAGATGGTCAATTTGAACGAACTGGTGGACCAGACCCTGGAGATGATGGAGTCGGAGATAGACTCCACCAAGCTTTCGATAGTCAAAGCACCTGCACCGGATTTACCTTTGGTACAGGTGAATCCCGATTTAATCCGTCAGGCACTCTTGAACATTTTCCGCAATGCGGTCTGGGCCATGCCTCAAGGGGGGATACTCTCGGTCGCTACCAAGGCGGTCGATAAGATGGTAAGGATCGAGGTGAAAGACACCGGATTTGGCATCCCCTCCCAATATCAGGACAATGTCTTCGATGCTTTTTACACCACCAAACCGGATGCATGCGGGTTGGGTTTGACGGTGAGCGCGGAGATAATCAAAAATCACGAAGGCAGGATCAGCGTGATCAGTCTAGCGGGGAAAGGCTCCACATTCAATATCGAACTCCCTTCAACCGAGGGAAACAAAGGGGAGGACTGCAGTTGATTCTCCCATAAGGTTGGTATAAAGGGGAATCAATGATTAACTGCGGTGGTCCAATTCAATGAAGCGGGGAAAAAGTAAAATGCGATTTTACAGAGTGGAAAAATCGAAGTTCTCAAATTAAACCGGAGGTTATTAAATGGAATCAAAACCTGAGTCGACACCGAGAATACCAACCATATTGGTGGTGGACGATGAGGATCACATTCGCAAGCTCTACGAGAAAGAGCTTTCGGAAGAAGGGTATCAGGTGAGAACCACAAATAACGGGGAGGAGGCTTTGAACATAGCCCAGAGCCTGCCTTTGGATCTGGTGATTCTGGACATAAAGATGCAGGGGCAAAACGGGTTGGAAATCCTGAACGATCTGAAGAAAATAAACCAGAATACACCGGTGATCCTAAACTCAGCCTATTCCACCTACAAGAGCGATTTCCAGTCCTGGTTAGCCGATGCCTACATGGTAAAATCACCGAACCTGCACGAGCTGAAGAAGAAGATAAGGGAACTGTTGAGTTTTTGAAAAAGTGAAGCGGTTTATAATATTCTGATCTAATTCGGATCGCTGCGGATAACCGATCCGAGAAAACATAATCAACGAGGGAGTATATGATAAAATCGCAGGAGATAGAAAAAGCTTCGGATGTGTTGAAATCGTTGGATGAGCTTGCCACCCAGGCACAGGTCATGGCTTCAAATTTAGCCCACGTAGCTTCCCAGGCCAAAGAGACGGGGAATATTCCCACCCGGGTGTATGAGGACATTCTGAACCTGATCGACCAGACCGGACGCACCACGGCAGATATCGGCAAGACCATCCGGGTGGTGAAAATGGAGGTGGGGAGGCTTTACCGTCTTTCCCGTCACGGAGAGATAGAGTTGGAGAAAAACAGGGAACTGGTGGAGCGGGTCGAGCGTTCGCTGGAAGCGGTTCTAGGGGAGAGCCAGAGGGTTTTGTACATCATCAAGAAGCTGAAATCGGTATCAGCCAACAATAAATTGATCTCCTAAAGGTAAAAATGCGGTCGAAGAGTTAAGGATTCAGAATTCCTTCCGATTCAATTTAAGTGTAACTCATGATTCTCTTCGGCAACTTAAGAGTGGATTTATCGGGCGTTATATGGTAATCCAAAGAGGGGGCTATGCTGATATTAACCCGGAAATTGGGAGAAAGCGTTACCATCGGGGATGACATAAAGATCACCGTTCTGGGAGTGCGCGGACGGCAGGTGCGTTTGGGAATAATCGCTCCCCAGAAAGTGACCATCCACCGAGAGGAGATATATTTCAGGATACAAGAGGAAAACAAGAGGGCGATCTTAAGTCCGCAGGAGGATGTTTCAAGGATCGCTGCAATACTGAATGAGAACCTACCGGTGCCGCTGGAGGAGGTTTCCAACTCCGATTTTTCTGGTACAAAATCTGGAAACGAAAGAGGAATCCATAAAGGCGGCCGAGGAAAAGCAAGAGGATAGCATATGTTTTTCAAATCTAAGAACAGAAGCAAGGGTGAGGATTTGAATCGCAAGGTAGAGAAGTTCAGGAAATGGTGGCAGGATGAGTCTCAGGATATATCCATGGATCGATCCAAATCCAAAAAGCACAAGCCTTATCCCAAATCGTCCCATTCAAGCTTCGTATATAACGACGAAACTTAAGAAATTCAAAACTTAAAGAGCAAAATTCAAAATTGATTGAAATTTTGTTTGAGTGAATACCCCATGAATGGATTCAGGAAATGGAGTTCAAGCGGTATATCTATTATCAATCACGAGGTTCTATAAAGTCCTTAGTTTAAAATTAGGTAAATCATCGAATTGCTTCAGGGGGCTAGTATGAAATGCATGACTGCCAGATTCGGCGAGATAAATTTTAAAGAAGCAGAAGTAATCAATTTTCCCAAGGGGATTTTAGGCTTTTCCCAGCTTATCCGTTACGTGATCCTGGAGAAGGAGGAGATTGCTCCTTTCAAATGGATTCAATCCGTCGAAGATCCGAACGTGGCTTTTGTGATTATGAATCCGGTGCAGTTCTTTCCGAACTACAAGCTGGAGATAAACGAAAAAGAGCTGGAGGAGCTGAATTACACCAACTCGCGCGATCTGATCGCTTACGTCATAGTCAATATTCCGCAGGATATATCTTTGGCTTCCGCCGATCTTTTAGGACCCTTGGTGATAAATTCCAAGAAGAGATTGGCCAAGCAGGCGGTCATGCCGGAAAGCCCATATACTACCAGGCATTATCTAATGGACGAACTCAGGAAGCGGGAAAGGCGGAAACAACTGGACCGAAAGAAAGCTTCGGTTTAATTTAATCCCTTTATCTCACTTAAATATTTGTGGAGAATAAAGAGTATTTGCGATATCTGCCAATAAAATTCCTATTCCTTGCTAATCCCTTCTAGGATTTCTAATCAGTTGAAGAATTAGATTAATTCAAATTTTAGGGTGAGGTCTCTTGCAAATCAAAGATCGTCTGGAATCAAATTCAGATATGAAAGAAAGGCTAAGGAGAATAGCCACCTTCCCTGCCTCTAAAAGCTTATCTGAATCAAACCGAAAGAATTTACTTTCGCCTTTTGAAGAAGAAAAGATCAGCCTGATTCTGGCTGAAGTTTCAAAAGCAAGAGAAATTTATGCAATTCCTCCGACCATTGCCAGAATTTATCTTTCCTCTGCCTGCTACCATAATTGTTCCGGCTGTTCATTTGCCCACAGCCAAATTGGAGACAAGGTATTTTTAAGCTCCGACCATTTTCGAAAACTGATCGATGATTTGCCTTCCATGAATATCAAGTTGATAGATTTGACCGGCGGAGGGGAGCCTACCCTTCATCCCCAATTTATAGATTTCGTAAAGATGTGCATGAAACAGAAATTCCAATTGGCTCTTTTGAGCAATGGCACCTGGAATGATCCCCGGTTGATCGATATTTTGGCAGACGGATTTTCTTTCATCCGGGTGAATCTGGATGCGAGCAGCGGAGAGGTTTATGACCAGATTCATCGCCCTCCCTTTCGGGGCGAGTTCCAAAGGATGATGAATAATCTGGAAAAGACGATCTCGGAAAGGGAGAAGAGGAAATCGGGTTTGATCATCGGAGCCAAAGTCAGGCTCAATCAAGTCAATATGAATTACGTGGAAGGGATGATCACCTTAGCCAAAGATTTGGGGCTGGATTATATCCAGTTTCAAATCAATCAAAATGATTTGGAAGCACTTCTTCCGGAGCAGAGAAAGAATGTCAATGAAATTCTCAATGAGCTCAAATACCCGCATCATTCGCAATCAATCTATGGTGAGTTTGAAGAAAAGGAAACCGGGGATAGGTGTTGGGCTTCTAACCTGCAACTGACCATAGATTCTTCAGGTGATGTGTATTCCTGTCCTCATTTCCTGGATCAGACGGATGCTTCCCATTTAGGCAATTTCCTCAACCAAACCATGCATGACCTATGGTTGGGTTATGATCATAAACGTAGACTCAAACCTACCAGTATGAAGGCATGTCCCGTCGAAAATTGCCGATGGCGTTTCTATGACGATGTGATCCGTGAAAGAAACAAAACAAAATAATACTGCTTTCCTTGATCTTTCAATTTTCCTGCAGTTATCGACCAATCATAATATTAACGGTTTCCTAATTCCCTTAAAGTCATATCGTCATAAGATAGGTCTGCTCTCTTCATTTGATTCAGACCATTTATACGGGTAAAGTTTATAGCCACAAGGTCGATAAAAGTAATAGAGGATGAATTATGAATTTGTTATTTGTTTGAAAGAATAGAATTTGTTTAATTCGCAGTCCAAATAAACTAAAAATAACGGTATTACCATACAAGACAACGTCTTACCTCAATCAATTTAGAATTTAGCTTGATGTGCAAAAACTTGCACAGGAGAAAACGTGTACGATAACAGCGGGAAATACAGATTTGAAGAAGAGGGGAAATCCGCTTATTTCTTGTCGGGAGGTAAAGAGACAAGAAATAGGATAAACCGATTGATTCCTACAACCAAGGATACAGGGAAAAAATCTAACCATCTTCCTTCTAAAAGCAGATCAAAAAAGAGCCAGATGGCATTCAGTCCAGATCCGATTCGGGAGGATAAAGTTAAGGCCGCAAAGATAAAAAAACAGAGAGGGGATTACAGCAGCGAGGAGGTTTACCGAAAGATTGCAGACAGGCTGATGGATTTGTTCGGAATCAAATGATACATCGATCCAGCGGAGAGCCGATTAATTGCCGGATGCTCAGAAAATCCTGATATATCACTCAAATTAGAGCTATACCATAAATTTTAGTGGGTTATAAAATCATTCATACCATTCCGCCAAAAGCGGAAAAGATTTCATTCTGGATTCTCGCAAACTTCTCCGTCTAATCCACACAGAAAAAGGCTGTCTGATCTGCTTATCCCGTCCGTATAAAACTTTTACTTCAAGCAGTTCAATTACATCTTGACAATGAAAGTGTATGAGAATATATTTACCTAGCTCTTTAGTATTTGTTAGGTTATGGGTGAAAAATTGAAGGTATAAGATCAAGGATTGATGGGCGATTAGCTCAGATGGTTAGAGTATCCCGCCGATGGCGGGAGGGTCGCATATTAGGTGATAGGTGGAAGGTATAAGATAAAGGATTGATGGGCGATTAGCTCAGATGGTTAGAGTACTTGCTTGACATGCAAGGGGTCACTGGTTCGATTCCAGTATCGCCCACCATATTAGATAACAAAAAGATTAAACAGCATACAGTAAACATAAGATGAAAAACAAAATTACAGTTGTCTTTTCGGACGGATCAAAGAGGGAATATCCAGCCGGTTTAACAGTCGCTGAGATATTGCGGGAATTCAAGCCGGAATTATCCCAAACTGCCTTGGCTGCAATTTCAGATGGTCGAATGGTCGACCTGTCAGAAAAAGTGGTTGAGGATAGTCAAATCAGGATAATCACCTTCGATTCCAAAGAAGGGAAAGAGTTATTCTGGCACAGCACCTCGCATATCATGGCTCAGGCGGTGCAGGATATTTTCCCCGGGGCGAAACTGGATATCGGCCCCTCTGTCGAGGATGGATTCTATTATGATTTCGATACCCCCAAAACGTTCGAGCCGGAGGATTTGGTCAAAATCGAAAGGAGGATGGCGGAGATCGTAAAGGAGAATCATCCTTTCATCCGAAGAGAGGTTTCCAAGAAAGAAGCGGTGGAGTTGTTCCAGCAAAAAGGAGAGAAATTCAAAGTAGCAAGGCTTTCCGAGATGGAAGAGGAAAAGGTGTCTTTATATCAGCACGACGATTTCGTGGACCTTTGCCGGGGTCCACACGTTCCGTCCACCGGCATGATCAAAAGCTTCAAACTCCTCAGCATCGCCGGAGCTTACTGGAAAGGCTCGGAGAAGAATCCGATGCTCCAGCGCATTTACGGAATTTCCTTCCCCTCCCTGAAGGAGATGGAGGAATACTTAAAGAGACTGGAGGAGATGAAGAAGAGTGATCACCGGGTGCTGGGGAAAGAGCTGGAGCTTTTTTCCATATCGGATGAAGTAGGTCCCGGGCTGGTGTTGTGGCATCCCAAGGGAGCCATCGTTCGAAGGCTCATCGAGGATTTTTGGATAACCGAACATCAGAAGAACGGATACCAGCTGATCTATACCCCCCACGTAGCCCGGCTTCATTTATGGGAGACCAGCGGACACACCGGATTCTACCGGGAGAACATGTATTCCACCATGAAGGTGGAGGATGAGGAATACCAGATCAAACCGATGAACTGTCCCTTTCACATTCTCATCTATAAATCCAAGCTGAGGAGCTACCGGGAGCTTCCTTTGAGGCTGGCGGAACTGGGGGCTTGTTACCGCTATGAGCGATCGGGCGTTTTGCACGGGCTTATGCGGGTGAGAGGTTTCACCATGGACGATGCCCACATCTTCTGCAAACTGGAACAGCTGGAGGAGGAGGTTATCCAGCTTTTAAAATTCTCCATCTGGATGCTCAAGACTTTGGGTTTCGAGAAACTGCAGATTTTCTTATCCACGCGCCCGGATAAAGCCATAGGGGAAGAACAAAACTGGGAAAAAGCCACCGCTGCTTTAAGTCAGGCTCTGGAGAAGGAGAATTTAGAGTTCGAGGTGGATAAAGGGGGAGGTGCGTTCTACGGTCCCAAGATAGACATAAAAATCATCGACGTCATGGGGAGGCCCTGGCAGTGCACCACCATCCAGTTCGATTTCAACATCCCCGAAAGGTTCGATCTGTGGTACGTGGGAGCGGATGGAAACTATCACCGCCCGATCATGATTCACCGGGCGCTTTTGGGCTCGCTGGAGCGTTTCTTTGGCGTGTTGATAGAACATTACGGCGGTGCGTTTCCCTTGTGGCTCTCTCCGGTTCAAATTCGACTGATGCCCATCACGAACGAGCAGAACTCCCCTGCGGGTGAAATGCTGGAGAAGCTGCGGGAAGAAGGTTTCCGGGTGGAATTGGACGATCGAAATGAGAAGATAAATTTCAAAATAAGAGAGGCGGAGAAAGAGAAAATTCCGTATATGTTCATAATAGGGAAGAAAGAGGTTGCGGAAAATAACGTTTCGGTACGAAAGCACAAAGGGGGGGATATAGGTAAATTCAGCTTAGACCAGTTCATCTTGAGGTTAAAGGACGAAGTGAAAAAGAAAGTTACAGAATGAAATAAAAAAGCTGGAGTGGTCAAATTTGGCTGTAGGCAATCGGGATTTGACTCCACCTGTTATCACGAATCACGCTGAAACTTGATGCTCCAGAAAAGATATCGCCAATAAGGAGGTGAAGAGCAATAAAGCCTAAGGAGATCAGGGTAAACCAGAGGATTCGTTTTTCCCAGGTGAGAGTTATCGGGGAAAGCGGAGAGCAGATAGGAATCATGGCTACCCGAGATGCTATTCGTATGGCATCCGAGAAGGGGTTTGATTTGGTTGAGGTTTCGCCCCAAGCCAGACCACCCGTCTGTAAGATCATGGATTATGGTAAATACAAATACGAGCTGACCAAAAAGGCGAAAGATGCCAAGAAGAAACAACGCCAGTTTCAGCTTAAAGAGATGCGTTTCCGGCCCAAAACAGAGGAACACGATTATACCTTCAAGATGAGACACCTGCGGGAGTTTTTGACCCAAGGGAATAAAGTTAAGGTGCTGGTTGAATTCCGTGGTCGGGAAAAAGCACATATCGAGTTTGGTCATAAAATACTGGATAAGCTGAAAGCCGACCTCTCGGATGTCGGAGAACCCATAGCCAGACCGCTGATGGAGGGAAGAAAACTAACCTTGAATTTTATTCCCAAGTCATCGGAGAAGAGCCCGGCTGTACCCAAAAGCCCTCAAAGTGAGCAGACCCAATAGAAGGATGAGAAGGCAATAGATGATAGTTGGGTGAAGGGATATTCAAAGCGAGCATCTATCTTATCGATAAGCGGGTAATTCGTTTAGCGATTTACTTAAGCAACGTATTATCAGCAAATTGATGTTGTCTTTTAACGTATAGTATCAAGCGAAAAAGGAAGACGGAGGTTAATTAATTGCCTAAGATAAAAACCAACAGAGCCGCAGCCAAGCGATTCAGAAAGACCGGCAGCGGGAAAATCAAAAGAAGCAAAGCGTTCCGCAAACACCTTTTGGGAAAGAAGAGCGCCAAGAGAAAAAGGAGTTTAAGGAAAGCCGGACTAGTGGATAAAGCCGATCAGGCCAGAATAAAGAGACTACTGGTAATTTAAGGAGGAATTTAATGCCCAGAGCAACCAATGCAGTCGCTTCCCGAGCACGGAGAAAGAAGATATTGAAAGCCGCCCGGGGGAATTATCAGGGAAGAAGAAAACTATATCGCACCGCCAAAGAGACGGTACAAAAGGGGATGACCTATGCCTATGCTCACCGGAGATTAAGGAAGAGAGATTTTCGCAGACTCTGGATTGCCCGGATCAATGCTGCGGCCAGATTATATGGTTTATCCTATAGCCTTTTTATCAGCGGATTGAAGAAGGCGGGTGTGGTTTTGGACCGGAAGATTTTGGCCGATATGGCGGTCAAAGATAAAGAGGGTTTTGCCAAATTAGCCGAGTTGGTTTCCAAAGAGAAAGCCGGTTAATAATTCAAGCAGATAAATCTATTCTGTTTTTCCATAAATCCAAAAGTGGTCTTTTAAGATCAGCGGTGGAATATTCCGATTCCTCTTCCCATGAGGAAACTCAAAATCGGTTTCCACCGGTTTACAGTAAGTCGAAACAAGTGACGGTTATCGATTTTTTGTGTTATGCCAAATGTAAACGAGTTTCAGGATACCATTCATAAAATCAAGAATGAAGCTCTTCAGGAGATCGAGCAGGTTGATCAGTCCGAGGGCTTGGAGCAGATAAGAATCAAATACCTGGGAAGAAAAGGGATCATCACCTCCCTTTTGAAAAACCTGAAGGATTTTCCGGAAGAGAGCCGTCCCGCCTTAGGTCAGCTTTCCAACCAGCTAAAAAAACAGGTAGAGGAGATTCTTCTTCAGCGGTCGCAGAATATAAAGGAAGGGGAGCTTATTCTGAAAAAAGGGAAACCATCCTTAGACTACACCCTTCCGGGAAGGAGAGGATGGGAGGGGGGGCTTCATCCCATCACCCGGACAAACGAAAGGATCATACAGATCCTCTATGGGATGGGCTTTGAGGTGGCCAAGGGACCGGATATCGAGACGGATTATTACAACTTTTCCTCCCTAAACTTCCCCCCCGATCACCCGGCCAGGGACATGCAGGATACCTTCTACATAACAGACGATCTGCTTCTGCGGACCCATACCTCTCCGGTTCAGATGAGGGTATTCGAGAAGAGAAAACCTCCGGTGCGGATCATCGCCCCGGGCAGATGCTACCGCAACGAAGCCATTAACGCCCGAAGCTACTGTACCTTTCATCAGGTGGAGGGTTTTTACGTCGATACCGACGTCACCTTTGCCGATCTGAAGGGGGTTTTGACCGCTTTCGTCTGGGAGATGTTCGGCAAGGAGACAAGACTTAGATTCAGGGCGAGCTATTTCCCGTTCACCGAACCTTCCGCCGAGGTGGATATCTCCTGTTTTTTATGCGGAAGCAAGGGTTGCAGCTTGTGCAAACACGCGGGATGGCTGGAGATACTGGGGGCGGGTATGATCGATCCGGAGGTGTTCAAAGCAGCCGGTTACGATGAGGAAAAGTACACCGGTTATGCCTTCGGCATGGGGGTGGAACGGATCGCCATGTTGAAATACGGGATAAACGACATCCGGCTCTTTTACGAAAACGATTTACGATTCCTAAGGCAGTTTTAAATGAAAGCAAGCTACAAATGGCTTAAAGAGCTGGTCGATTTCGACCTTTCAGTCGAAGAATTGGCTTTTCGATTGACCGACGCCGGGCTGGAAGTGGAGAACATCACCACCCTCGGTACGGATCTAAACCGGATGGTGGTGGGGGAGATAAAAAAAGTTGTTCCCCATCCGCAGGCAGATAAACTCACCGTATGCTTGGTTTCAGTTGGAACTGAGGATCTGCAGATAGTGTGCGGTGCACCCAACGTCAAAGAAAAGGCCAAGGTGCCGGTTGCCTTAATTGATGCTCGTCTCCCTTCGGGAGAGAAGATCACCAAAAGCTATCTCAGAGGAGTGGAATCCTTTGGCATGATCTGCTCGGAGAAGGAGCTGGAGATCGGGGAGGATGCAGAGGGGATCATGATATTGGATCCAAAACTGAAAGTTGGGGAGCTGATCAGCTCTGCACTGGAACTGGAGGATCATATCCTGGATATCGCCATTACCCCCAACCGACCGGACTGGCTTTCGATGATAGGAGTTGCCAGGGAGGTAGCAGCCTTGTGCGGATCCCGGGTGAAAAACAGTGCAATTGCCCTGAAGGAGACAAACCGGATGGCCAATGATATGGTTCAGGTGGAAATTATTGATGCCACCGGCTGCCCCAGATATGCTGCAAGGATTATCGAGGAGATCCGCATCTCCGAATCCCCCTTCTGGCTGAAGCGAAAACTGCAATCCGCGGGAATGCGCTCGATAAACAACGTGGTCGACGTGACCAATCTGGTTATGCTGGAATTGGGTCATCCGCTGCACGCGTTCGACTATAATCTTTTCCCCCAGAAAAAGGTAGTGGTGAGAAGGGCAAAGGAGGGGGAGAAATTCGTTACCTTGGATCAGGTGGAGCGTACTTTGAACAAAGAGGTCCTGCTCATAACCAACGGGGCGAAAGCGGTAGCCATCGGCGGAATAATGGGTGGTTTGGAGAGCGAGGTTACACCTGATACCCGCACCGTGCTTTTGGAGAGTGCTTATTTTGATCCCAAGGTTATCCGAAGAGGGCGAATGTTATTGGATCTCTCCACCGAATCCTCCCAGAGGTTTGAAAGAGGAGCGGATCCCAACGGGGTGACCAAAGCCATGGATCGGGCCGCTCAACTTTTGGCAGATTTGACGGGAGGAAAGGTATTGAAGGGAGCGGTAGACAATTACCCTTCGGTCATTCAACCGGTTCAGGTAACATTGAGGCCGAAGCGGGTCAATCGAATTTTAAGCACCGATCTTACACCCAAGCAGATCAAAGACATCTTGACACATCTGGAGATACCCGTCAAGGAAATAGCGGACTTAGAGGTGGAGGTTCCCACCTTCCGACCGGACCTTACCCGGGAGATAGATTTGATCGAGGAGATAGTCCGGATTTACGGTTACGGAAACATAAAAACTGACATGCGCGCGCGGGGTAACCTGGTGACGGAAATACACCGGGAGGATGAGATCCTCGGAGAGATAAAGCAATTCATGTGGGGAAAGGGATTTATTGAAGTGATCACCAACAATTTGGTCGATCCGGATATCCTGAAGCGATTAAATCCCGGAGTGCCGGCGATCGAAATTAAAAATCCTTTAAGCCGGGACCTATCCGTCCTTACCACCACCCTGGTTTATAACTCACTCACCACGGTGAGCTGGAACAAGAACCGTCTGGAAAGAAATATAAGGATATTCGAGCTGGGGAAAGTATTCACCGTTTCCGATAGCTCATATCCCCAGGAAAAGTATCATCTGGGAATAGCACTTTCCGGAAGCCGGGCACCCCGGCACTGGGAGACCAAGGAGACGGAAGTGGATCTTTACGATCTCAAGGGGGATTTGGAGGAACTTTTGGGTCGTCTTTCTCTTTCCATCGATTTAGTCCCGGGAAGCCATATTCTTTTTGATCCGGACAATTGCTTCATGGTAAAAACGGGTGATGATTTTATCGGGCTTATGGGGGGAATCTCCAAAGAGATATCGGACCTTTTCGAGATCAAAGACAAAGTCCTTTGGGCTGAATTGGACGTGGATAAGATGATTTCCCGGGTGCCCCAAATGAAAGAATTTTCCCCACTACCCAAATTCCCGCCAGTGGATCGGGATATAGCGGTGGTGGTGGATGAAGAGCTCCTTTCAAAGGAGATTATTGACCAGATAAAAGAAACCGGGGGAGATTTGGTGGAGGAAGTGGTTTTGTTCGACGTGTATAGCGGAAAGCAGATACAGCCAGGGAAGAAGAGTCTGGCTTGCTCCATTCGTTACCGCTCTCCCGAGAAAACATTAACCGATGAGGAGGTGGAGGATATTCACCGGAAGGTGATTTTGCAGCTGGAGCAGAGTTTTGGGGCAGCGCTTCGGCAATGAGGGGTTGAACCGAAAAATCCGTTCTATGTGAAAAACGAAGGACGTCAAGATTTTCATTTGCAACACACTAAAGAAGCGAGTGTGAAACATGCAATTAGATAATTTTGAAAAACTGGAGGAGAAGATCGTTCAGGCTATGGATCTGATCAGTCACTTAAAACAGGAGAATGAAGAGATATCATCCTCCTACAGGAAGTTGACTGAGGAGATTCACGGTTTTGAGACCGTAGCGAAAAGTAGAGCTACAGAAGCGGAATTATATAAGCATGAGCTTTCCAGCCGGGAAAGGGATTTTATAAAAAGGAGGGAGGAGGTAAAAAAGCGGCTGGAGAAGCTGTTGGAGAGACTGGCTCCGCTGGAGAGATCAGAAGAGGAAGCCCGTTAGGCCAAAAGTGTCAACGATATATCGAATTCTAATTTCTCCGAGGACAATAAAACGGGGTATCAACCGGATACTCTGAGTCGGAACAGTATTTGCTGGCTTTACGTTAATTTGCTTGACAAACAAATAGTATTTGCGTAATATTTATTAAGCGAAGTGTTTTTATAGATAGTGTCATTTTAACAGTGGGGAAAAAACAAAAGAGCTTATGAATATCTTCTTTTAGAATGACTGACCTTATGGAAGAAAAAAAACAATCAGTTAAAGTCAATATTTTCGGTGAGGATTATCCGATCAAAGGTGATTCCGAAACCTTTTACATCCAAAAGGTTGCCAATTACGTGGATCTGAAAATGAAGGAGGTGGCAGATAGAATGTCCAACAAGCTGCCTCTTAGAGTGGCGGTTTTGGCAGCCATGAGCATAACCGACGAGCTATTCAAAGAAAAGGAAGAAAAGGATAAGAAACTCGAGGATGTGGAAGCAAAGTCCCAATCCCTTTTGGATTTATTGGACGGAAGGTTAAGTCAGGAAGAAAGCTAGAAAGTCTTTTATTGATTTTATTCCCCACTTTAGTTGGCTGATTTTGCCAAGAGACATTTTGAAGAGGGATATTTACTTCAAAGTCGGCAAAATCAAAAGCTGGTGGGGTTTTTTCATATAGGGCATTTGCCCGAGGGGAAGGAGAAGCAGTTATGAGCAATATGATGCTTATCGGTATAGCCGCAGGCGTGGCGATTTTAACTTTTCTTTTGGGTTGGTTTATCAGCCGCAGAATAGGGGAGATGAAGTTAGGCAAAGCGGATGAGCTGGCAAAAAAGATCATAGAGGAAGCGGAGAAAGAGTCGGAGATAAAGAAGAAAGAGGCGGTCTTAGAAGCCAAGGACGAATGGTACAAAGCCAAGGTTAATTTCGAAAAAGAGCTGCAGATCAAAAAAGCGGAATTTGGCCGCCTGGAAAAAAGGCTTTCGGAAAGAGAAACGCACTTAGACCGGAAAGTAGATATCTTAGGCAAAAAGGAAAGAGACATACAGAACCGGGAGAAGATACTTTTTGCCCGGGAGAAAGCGGTTCGTACCAAAAGCGACGAGTTGGATCGGTTGATCTCCGATCAGAACAACCAACTGGAGAAGATAGCGCAGATGACCTCGGAGGAGGCCAAGAAGCTTTTGATGGAGAATCTGGAAAGTCAGGCGCGACAAGAGGCATCCCAGTATATCAAGGAGATCAAAGAGCAGGCCGAGCAGACCGCGGAGAAGGAGGCGAAGAACATCATCATCTCCGCTATCCAGAGATGTGCAGCGGATCATACGGTGGAGTCGACCGTCTCGGTGGTCAATCTGCCCAACGAGGAGATGAAGGGGCGGATCATCGGAAGAGAGGGGAGGAACATCCGCTCGTTCGAGACCGCCACCGGCATCGACGTGATCGTCGACGATACCCCGGAGGCGGTGATACTTTCCGGTTACGATCCCATCCGCCGGGAGATCGCCAGGATGGCCTTGGAGAAGCTGACCGTTGACGGAAGGATACACCCGGCGCGCATCGAGGAGGTGGTCTCGAAAGCGGAGAAGGAGATGGAGGTCATCATTCGCGAGACCGGAGAACAAGCCAGTTTCGACGTGGGGATTCACGGGATACACCCGGAGCTGGTGAAGCTTTTAGGAAAGCTCCAGTTCCGAACCAGCTACGGACAGAACGTACTTCAGCATAGCAAGGAGGTGGCATTCTTGTCCGGACTGATGGCAGCCGAGCTGGGATTGGATTCCAACTTAGCCAAAAGGGCGGGTCTTTTGCACGACATAGGAAAAGCCGTGGACCGGGAGACCGAGGGGACTCATACCCAGATAGGTTACAACGTGGCACAGAAATACGGCGAAAATCCACTGGTTTTGAACTCCATCGCCTCACATCACGAGGACGTCATCTCCGAATCCCCCTATTCGGTCTTGGTCCAGGCAGCCGATGCCATCTCAGGAGCCAGACCCGGTGCCCGGCGGGAGACTCTCGAAGGTTACATCAAGAGACTGGAGAAGTTAGAAGAGTTGGCGGATTCGTTCAAAGGGGTGGCAAAATCGTACGCCATTCAGGCAGGACGAGAGATTCGGGTCATCGTGGAACACGAGAAGATCGACGATAAAGGGGCATTGGAATTGGCTGCGGAAATGGCTAAAAAGATCGAAGCCGAGCTGGAGTATCCCGGACAGATCAAGGTTACGGTAATACGCGAAACCCGAGCGGTGGAATACGCCAAGTGATTTGCTGGTGATAACATCGAATCCTCAGTTTTTAATCCCCTTCTCCAAAGAACGGGGTGGGGATATCATACTTGGCAAACCGGATAATGTGGTCGAAGATATTTAATTTAGCCGAATTTTATTTTAAGGAAACATAGGTTGAACGTACTTTTTATCGCAGACATAGTGGGGAGGCCCGGAAGATGGGCGGTTTCTCAAGTTCTCCCCGATTTGAAGAAGACTCATCAGATAGATTTCACCATAGCCAACGTAGAGAATGCTGCCGGTGGATTCGGTTTGACCAAGGAGATCGCCAAGAAAATCCACTCGTACGGGGTGGACTGTCTCACCAGCGGGAATCACATCTGGGACCGAAAGGACATCTACCCCTATTTGAACGAGGATCAGCGCGTTCTGCGTCCGGTCAACTATCCGCCCAACGTTCCCGGAAGGGGAGCGGGGGTATTCGAATCAAAAAACGGCCAAAGAATCGGAGTGATAAACCTGCAGGGAAAGGTTTACATAAAGGAGATAGATTGCCCTTTCCGGACTTCGGATGAGGTGCTTAAGTCCATTCAAGAACAAACCAACGTCATCATAGTGGATGTGCATGCCGAAGCTACCTCCGAGAAGATCGCTTTGGGCTGGTACCTGGACGGAAGGGTGTCGGCAGTTTTGGGAAGCCATACCCACGTGCAGACTGCAGACGAGACCATCCTGCCGCACGGAACTGCGTACATTACCGATGCCGGAATGACCGGAGCGCACGATTCGGTGATCGGAGTTACCAAGGAGGATGCCATCGCCCGGTTTTTGACCCAGATCCCCCGACGGTTCACCGTGGCAAAGGGGGACGTTAAATTTTCCGGGGTGTTGGTTGAAATCGATCCCTCCACCGGCAAAGCCCAGAGCATTCAGAGGATCAAGATCGACGTTCCCCGAGAGGAGGAAGAGGAGGGGGAGGACGATAAGGGAACTCTTTGATAAAAAGGTAGTGGCGAATTACGTTTATCGGTTGCGAAGATCGTTTCGAGGTTCGAAGGTCGGGTATCGAGACTCGATAGCTCCTCGCACAGATAGTTTACGGTATTTCTCACTATACAGAATCAATATCTCAAATTAGGAGTTACAATGGCAGCAGAGATCATTGACGGGAAGAAAATTTCTGCAGAGATCAAAGAAGGATTAAAAGAAAAAATAAACCGTCTTAAAGAGAGAGGGAAAGTTCCAGGACTGGCTGCGGTTTTGGTAGGGGATAACCCGGCTTCGCAGGTTTATGTGAACATGAAGGTGAAAGCCTGCGAAGAAATAGGCATCCTTTCCGAAGTTTCACGTTACCCCAAAGAATTACCTGAATCCGAATTGTTGAAGAAGATAATTGAATTGAATGAACAAAAACACATTCACGGAATTTTGGTTCAATTTCCCCTGCCGGCTCAGATCAGCGAAGAGAAGGTGATCTTGACCATCGATTCGAAAAAAGACGTAGACGGTTTTCATCCTTTTAACGTGGGGATGATGGTAGCAGGCAAACCGACTTTTCTGCCATGCACTCCTTTGGGCATTCAGGAACTTATGGTCAGATCGGGGCATGATCCCTCGGGAAAGCACGTAGTGATCTTAGGCCGGGGGAGTCTGGTGGGCCGTCCGCTGGCGGTCATGCTTTTTCAAAAAGCAAATGGTGCCAATGCTACAGTATCCATCTGCCATACGGGCACGAGGAACTTACCTGAGATAACCCGACAGGCAGATATACTGATCGCAGCGATGGGGAAAGCTCGATTCGTCACCAAAGATATGGTCAAGCCCGGTGTGGTGGTGATCGACGTGGGGACCAACCGGATAGAAGATCCTACAACTAAGTCCGGATATAGACTGGTGGGGGACGTCGACTTCGATACAGTCAGCCAAGTAGCCAGCGCCATCACCCCGGTTCCCGGAGGCGTGGGACCGATGACCATTGCCATGCTTCTGTCCAATACGGTTAGGTCATGTGAGATGCTGTAAATAGAGCGGTCAACGGTGTGAGCCAAACGCTTCTTAGCTATAGATCGAATGGTTCGACTTCGCTCACCATCTTCGACGGATTAAACGGATGGAAAGGATAAAAAATGGTGAGATTGAGCTATCGGAGCCTAGGGTATTTGATAAATTCTAAGCACAGTGAAACGGTTTGTCGGTGCAAATTTAGGAAGAGCCAATCTATTATCAAGTTGTAGTTTGATTATCTAAAACCCCACCTTTCCTTTCCTCTGAAATATCCTAATACGAAGTGGTTAGATTCAAAATACTAGAGATGTCAACAAACAAGCATAAAGTAAAAGAAGGATACAAGATTGCCCAGTGTTGTTCTCCGCAACTGGTCGATGCCATCACTGGATATTACAGCTATAATAATATCCTCATTGTCCACAAAACCACTTGTGACAGTTTGAAAAAAGCGGAAGCAAAGAGATTGGTTCCCCTTTTATGGACAGAGATATTGGAGAAAGGTGAAGAGGAACCGGACAAAGATTACCACGATCTGGATGAGGTCGATTTCCGCATATTGCAGCATCATCAATCCATGGGAGTGGATTACTCCTGGATGGTGGCATCTGCGCTGGATATGGATCCGGAGCTGGTGTTCGAGCGGCATAAAAAACTAAAGGATCTAAAACTTCTAAAACGGGTGGAACCGGTGATGATCCAATATCGCAAAAACATAGTGGAACACAAATGGATCAAGCACCGGAACCACACCTATTATCAAATTACTTCCAAAGGTGAAAAGTACTTGAATTTCTTCGTTTCCCATAACCGGTAGTATCTTTTCAATTACTTCCCCTACTCATAAATAGCAGGAAGTGCTTTTGTAATCAGTGAAGCGGATGAAGTTTGCTTTCAACAAAAAATTCTTTCTGCGCTACAGTAAAGAAATCCAAGATTTTCCCGATTATAAGTCTATGGGTGATAACGGATATTTCTATAAGTGCATCCAGGTCATCAAACGATAAAATCGTGAGTCCACTTTGAGCGTAAGCATCAAAACAAAAGAGGTCGGGCTAACCGGAAATCTTAGCACGGTTTCCCTGTCGGATCTGCTTCAGCTGATCAGCGTATCCGGGAAGACAGGTATGCTGGTCATCTCCAGGGAAAGCCAAAAAAGGGAGATATACTTCAAAAAAGGGGACATCATTTACGCCACCTCTATGGGAAGCGAAGATGAGCTTTTGGGAAATCTACTTTTGTCCCAAAGAAAGATCCTGAAGCCGGATTTGGAAAAGGCTTTAAGCCTGCAGAAACTGACCAATAAGAGGCTGGGGGACATCCTTTATGAGATGAGAACCTTAACCCGAGACGAGGTGATCGAATGTCTCCAGGTTCAGATCGAGGAAATCATTTACAGTCTATTCGGGTGGAACTCAGGCGAGTTCGTGTTCTATGACGGTAAACTGCCTCACTCCGAACAGATAACCACCCAGCTTGGTACCATGAACGTGATCATGGAGGGGAGCAGACGAATCGACGAATGGACCCAGATCAAGGAGACCTTCCCTTCGGATAGTATAGAGCTGTGGGTGATCAGAAACCCCAAGATAAAGTCGACTTTGGTCAAAATAAGCGTTGACGAGCTGCAACTGCTCCCGTTAATCTCCGGGAACAGAACCATCTCCGAGCTGTTGTCGGTAAGCCCCTTAAGAGAGTTTCATACTTACAAAGCCCTGTATAATTTGTACAACTCAGGATGGGTAGAAAAGGGGGAGAAGAAAAAAGCCAAGATGCAGGAATTCGACGGGGAGAAGCTGATCCATGACGTGCTGATCAAACTGTATTCCCAGTCTTATCAGACCATAGAGAGATTTGTCTCTCAAAAGCTGGGGGAGGGTGCCAAGACGGTTCTGACCAGGTGTTTTGAGGTTCAAAAATCTTATAACCCCATCTTGGCCAAGCTGGAAAGCTCCGATAATTTTTTGGATTTTCGCCATCTGAGAAGCTCTATCGACAAGATGCCCCAGGCGATTCGATTTCATAAACTGACCAGCGCGCTCAACGATCTGCTCTACGAATTCATGAGAGAGATCAACCGGGATTTAGGCAAAAATGTCACCATGCAAGTGGTATCCCAGATAAAAAAGGATACGGCTCAGGTGGTGGCAGAAAACAGATGGGTGGCAAAGGAATATGAGTTGGAGGAAGAGATACTAAAAACTTTAAAACAGGGTCAAAGATGATGATAAAAGAACACCACACTTGCATTTCCAAAAGAGTGAAAAGGATAATAACCGTCTACCTCTCTACAGGGCTGGTATTATGGGTTGGTCGTATGGCTTTCGCTTTGCCCGAAAGCGAAAATTATCAAGCGGAAATGGGATGGTTTTCATCCAAACCAGCATGGTTCACCCTTCTGGATATCCTGCTTCTGATGGGCATTCTCACCTGCTTTTTCATATCGGTAAAGGTTAAATCATTCCTGAGGGATGGGGAGTTAGCATCAGGCTGGACCCTCTTTTCCCTCTCCTTCGTTCTTCTCTTCATCGCCCAGCTCCTCAGTTTGTCGCTTAATATTAATCTTTTCAATATACCCTTAAGCCTAGTCTCCATAATCCGTCTTCTGTCTATCTTTACGTTGGCCTCAGGCATCTATTTTATGAAAAGGGTGTTGAGTTGAGCGGCAATCATTCCGATTCTAAAAAATATTCCATCCACCTCCACTGGTGAAACAATCCCTTCAGCCTCCTTTAGCTTCAGAAGCCATTATATATGGCTTTTTTCGACATTCAAGTTAAGTATAACGATTTGACTGTCGATAAACTTTATAGTCAGATTAGGGGATTTCATATAACCTTTCTGAAGGGGATTTTGTTACTAAAATGTTCTGTTACCAAAGGTAACCGAATATACGTCAGAGAGGAATAGTGTTTTTTGAAACGGACTTATTCGGACCGGCAGATTTGAGCAGCATCAGCTAAAATCGAGGGAATCTATGTGTCCAACTATAGCCATAGAGCTAGACGAAAGAATCGAAAAGTGTGAAAGGATATTGTCGGAAAACCCCGAATCTCTGATATTTGCGGCTCTATCCGATGCCTATCGCAAGAAGGGGGACCTATCCAAAGCGTTTCATGTCTGTAGCCGGGGGCTTAAGATACATTCGGAGTATGGTCCCGGTCATCTGGTGATGGCAAAGATCAATTTCGAAAGGGGAATGTACAGCGAAGCGGAAAAGGAGCTTTACTTAGCCATCAAGTCGGACGGAAAGACCCGGACATCTGAACTTCTTTTGGCTCATATCTTGTACAAAAAGAATCAGATTAAGGAAGCCAAGAATATACTGGAAGAACTCAAAGCGACCGATCCGGATAACCAAACGATAAACGAGCTTTTAAACGCCATTCGGCAAGGCGGTGAGGCGGAAAAAAACTATTACGACACCATAGCGGTCGAGGAGCGGTGGAACATAGAGAAGATTTCGGATCTCAAAGAGGCGGTGGGTTATTTGAAATCGCTGCCGGGGATACTGGGGGTAATGGTGATCGGGGAGGAGGGATTGATCCGGGAAAGCAAGTTGAATCCCAAGTTCAAGAAAGAACTGCTGGGGGCTACGGTTATCGACATCACCCAAAGCGCGGATGAGGGATTAACCGGTATAGACTTAGGAAAGTTGGAGCGGATCGCGATAGAGGGACAAAATCTTGAACTATGGATAACCCGCTTTGATCACCAGACCCTGGTACTGTGCTGCTCTGCCGATGCCAATCTGGGTGCTTTGAAGGTAAGGGTATGGGAGATACTGGAACAGCTATCTCTGAACATTGGATGATAAGGGGGAGAGGTGAATTCAGGATTCAAAGGAGAACTAAAAGGAATACTTTTGGTCTCTTTTTTTATCATGGTGGTCCCGCTGATTTTCTTCCCCTGGGATTTTGGGCTGAGATGGGATTTTTCCCTCTTATTACATATGCTGATTGAAATATTCTGGTATGTTTTAATACTAACCGCCATCCTCTATAGACCATCTATTAAACAGGTTTTGACCGGTACAGTTTTGACTTTCACTTATCGGGTGATTTTGGGGGCTGGATTTGCGGTTCTTCTGAGGATCATGCTGTCAGAATCATGGTCCGTTGCAATCATGTCGGGTATGTATGGGTATACCCCGGCTTTTCTGCTTCAGGTTTTAATGTCACCCTTTGTAATCAAGTCATTTGGTGGAGGTTCTATGAAAAAGAAGTTGAAAACCGAACAGGAGCTTTATCCGCAAGAGAGGAAAATACAGAATGCCTATTCTCCTTACCCCCCGGAGAGGATTTTCAATGAAAAATCGACGGGGAGAGGATTCTTAACCGGAGAAAAGGATTTGAAATCATGCCGGGTGGACAATCTGGAAAGCATTCTGCATTACCTCAAGGAGTATTCTGGAGTGAAAGCCGCCATTCTGGTGGATGAGGAGGGCTTGGTGATAGCTTATGATGCTTCTTCCGATCAGGACGTGGAGAAGGTGGCTTCTTATGCCCGATGTTTGAAGGAGGCTAATGACCAGGTATTGGGGAAGATAGGGGAACAAACCTCAGAGCGGATCAACATTCACACCCCCTCTTTGTGGATCTGCTTAAACCGGATAGGCCGATTTCTGCTGGTGGTGGCGGCGGATCATAACACGGACGAATTGCTCTCGGTAAGGATTATGCAGTCACTGGCTACGATAAAGAGATATATCCAAGAAAGATACCAGGAAAATATACTAAAAGAAGTGGAGGGGTGATATGTTCCAGATATTGGAGGAGTTGAACAAGACCGTCGGAATAAATGGCAGCATGATCGTGGGAAAAGACGGGATCGTTATCGCTGCCGATTTGAATGCTAATCTCCAGGACGAGGCGGTGGGGGCTTTAGCCGCTTCCATAGTGGACACGGTGAAAAAGTCGATGGAGCGTCTTTCCAATGAGAATTTAAGACAGATAACCGTGGAGGCGAGCAAAGGGAAGCTGTTTTTGACGGATGTGGGGATAGGCATTCTGGCGGTCACCACCGATCCGCAGGTGAACGTGGGGTTGGTCCGCCTGGAGATCAAGAATGCGGCAGAAAAAATAAAGATTGCCCAGTAGCCCGCTTAATAATGACCGTTGGCCGTTTGGGGGAGGGAGAAGATGGCATCCATAAATTATGCCTTCAAGGAGATATCGTGTAAGATCGTTTATTACGGTCCGGGGCTTTCCGGCAAGACCACCAACCTTCAATATGTGCATCAGAAGATCCCCCCTCAGACCAGAGGGGATCTGATCTCTTTGGCTACCGATCAGGACAGGACCCTTTACTTCGATTTCCTTCCGGTGAACATCGGGAAGGTGCACGGCTTTTCCACGAAGTTTCAGCTCTATACCGTACCGGGACAGGTTTACTACAATGCCACGCGGAAGCTGGTTCTGCGGGGAGTGGATGGCTTGGTCTTCGTTGCAGATTCCCAGAAATCCAAAATGGATGAAAACCTGGAAAGCTATCAGAATTTACTGGATAATCTGGCGGAGTACGGGTATAACCTGGATAAGCTTCCCCTGGTGCTACAATATAACAAAAGGGACCTAACCCCCATAATCTCGCTGGAAGAGCTGCAGAAGGCTTTGAATCCTCACCAGTTCCCTTATTATGAGGCAGTAGCCATCCGGGGAGTGGGTGTTTTCGATACTTTGAAATGCATCAGCAAGATGGTTTTAGACCAGGCCAAGCGCAAGCAGCTGTTTCCGCAAAGAGAGGCGGAGGAAAAGGATTCGGTACTTTCTCCGGTAGCCCTTTCCCAGACACCCTCAGGCGAGTCAATGGTCGATATGATCGGTTCAACCGCTCCGGCAGAAGGGATGCCGGATACGACAGCAACAGCTGTAGCGGAGGAGGAACCGGTATCGGCTGAGGAAAAGATTTTCCCCGAACCAGTAACTATTCCAGAAGAATCAAAACCGGAAGTTGAGCTCAAGATAAAAGAAATGACCGAGGAAAATCAAGAGAAGATGGAAATGCCGATCGCTGCATCGAGTCCGACCATAATAAGCTGGTCCGCAGGTAAAAAGACCCGGTCAAAGGGTTTCTTTTTATGGCGATTTCTCGGCAGAATATTCAACCGGTAAAATCAAGCGGAGGTGTGAAATTGAGACAGGACGATTTAGTGATTTATGAAGAACAGATAGAGGATATAGAAAGAACGCTGAGGCGGTTGATCAAGGATGCACAGGCCAAATGCGTTCTGCTGGTGGACAAGGATGGTCATTTGATCACCCGACAGGGTTTCACCCAGTCCTTGGACACCACTGCCTTGGCCGCCCTTTTGGCGGGGAGCTTTGCCTCCACCCAGGAGATCGCCCGGCTGGTGGGAGAGCCGGAGTTTTCGGTGCTCTTTCATCAAGGGAAAAAGGATCACATTCACATCACCTTGGTAGGGGAACGATCCATCTTGGCGGTGATCTTTGATGACCGCACCACCATCGGTATGGTCCGGCTGTATGCTAAAGAGATTGCGGAGGATTTAAACCAGATCCTCTCCTCGGAAAAGCAAGAGGAAAGCCAATCGAAAAATGAGCCGGGAACGGAAGTGGATACGGAATTTTCCGCTACGGTGGAGACCAGACTGGACGACATCTTTTCCGATAAATACTAAACCGATAGCGGCAAAAGGGTTTGGACTATTCTAAATCGGCTAGCGGATTACCATTAAAAGGACGGAGTATATTCGGGTAAAAACTTATGTCACGTGAATTGGGAGACATGCTGGTCAAGGCAGGCAAGATATCGGAAGAACAGCTTGGTCGGGCTTTGGACCTGCAGAAGAGAAGCGATGAAAAGTTGGGAAACATTCTGATCAGGATGGGGATCATCGCCAATGAAGACGAGCTGTCCGAGTTCATCGGGCGTCAGCTGAACATCGGAGCCTTGAGGCTTACCGACATTGAGTTGAATCCGGAGGTGGTGAAGATGATCCCGATGGACATCGCCCGGAAGTTCAACGTCATCGCCATAGGTAAGCTGGGCAAAACCCTGATCGTAGCCATTTCCGATCCCAACAACATCTACGTGCTGGATGCGGTGAAGTTCATTACCGGATGCGCGGTACAACCGGTGATCAGTCCGGAGAAGGCCATCCAGAAAGCCATAGATAACTATTATCGTGACGCTGCCGGGATCACCGAGATACTCAAGGGGATGAAGGAAGGGGATCTGGAGGTGATTGGTGAAAGTGAGGAGGCGCTTACTGAACAAGATTTAAGGTCTCAGGTTCAGGACAAACCCTTGGTCAAGCTGGTAGATTCCATCATTGCCGATGCCATACGCCGAGGATGCTCGGATATTCACATAGAAACCTACGAGAAAAAGATCCGGGTCAGATACAGGTTGGATGGGGATCTGCAGGAGATGTCGCCCCTGCCTTTCAAGTATCGTGCCGCCATCGTTTCCCGGGTGAAGATCATGGCGGATCTGGACATCTCGGAGAGAAGGCTGCCCCAGGACGGCAGAATAAAGGTCAAATTCGGAGACCGGGCTGTGGATCTGCGGGTTTCGGTGCTTCCCACTATTTTTGGGGAGAAGGTGGTAATGCGGATATTGGATCCCAGGAGCGTCAATGTGGATCTGACGAAACTGGGATTTGCGGAGGCCTCTTTGGCTGAATTCGATAAAGCCATCCATCTGCCTTACGGCATGATCCTGGTAACCGGTCCCACCGGAAGCGGAAAAACCACCACCTTATATTCTGCCTTAAAGCAGATCAATACGACGGATATCAATATCATGACCGCAGAGGATCCGGTGGAGTTCAATTTTGAAGGGATAAATCAGGTGGCGGTGAAAAGCGAGATCGGTTTGACCTTCGCCTCGGCCTTGAGATCGTTCTTAAGGCAGGACCCGGACGTGGTCATGGTGGGGGGAGATAAGAGACGGTGAGACCGCGGAGATCGCAGTGAGAGCGGCCTTAACCGGACACCTGGTCTTTTCCACCCTGCATACCAACGATGCCCCCAGCACCATAGACCGATTGATCGATATGGGCATCCCCAGCTATCTGGTGGCTTCCTGCGTCAGACTGGTTATGGCCCAGAGGATGGTGCGCAAGGTCTGTACCAATTGCCGGGAGGAGATAAAACTCCCCTCCGAGACTTTACAGATACTGGGGCTGACAGAAGACGAGGTCAAAGACACCAAGATATACGCCGCCAAAGGATGTAACGAATGTAATAGTACAGGTTATTCAGGAAGGACCGGTATTTTCGAGGTAATGCCCATGAGTCAAGCTATTGAAAGGATGATCTTAGCTAAAGCCTCCAATATGGACATACGACAGCAAGCCATCGCAGAGGGGATGCTTACCCTGCGGACCGCCGCACTGGGAAAATTGAAAAATGGAGTCACCACGGTTGCAGAAGTTATGGCGGTAACGGCATTATAAACGCAAGATGATAGATCAATTTAAATAAATCTGTCTGGACCGATTTAAGTATCAATCGGCGTAGTCGATAATATAAGAAGAAACACGTTTTCTTATGATTTAAATATAGAATAAACTGGAGCAAAAGATGGTTACCTTGAGAGAACTTTTGGAGTTAATGGTGAAGAAGAATGCTTCCGATTTGCATCTGACTACCGGATCACCACCCCAATTGAGGGTGGACGGGAAATTAATCAAGACCGAATGCGATATACTGAACCCAGAGGATACCAAGAAGCTGGCTTACAGCATAATGAACGAAAAGCAAAAACAGAAGTTTGAGGAGAAAAGTGAGCTGGATTTGTCCTTCGGCATTGAACATCTCAGCCGCTTCAGATGCAATGTTTTTATGCAGAGGGGAAATGTGGCGGTAGCTTTAAGGCAGATTCCTTTCCACATCCCCAGCTTCGAAGAGTTGGGGGTCCCTAAAGTTGTAGCGGATCAGGCCAATTTACCCAGGGGTTTGGTGCTGGTAACTGGACCCACTGGTAGTGGAAAATCTACCACCTTAGCAGCATTGATCAACAAGATCAATCAGGAAAGGCACTGTCATATTCTGACGGTCGAGGATCCCATCGAATATCTTCACCGGCACAATTCCTCCTTGATCAACCAGCGGGAGGTATATGCCGACACCTCCTCTTTCGGCAGTGCTTTGAAATATGCCTTAAGAGAGGATCCGGACGTGGTGATGATAGGAGAGATGAGAGACTTAGAGACCATGGAATCCACCTTGAATATCTCCGAGACCGGGCATCTGGCTTTTGCCACACTGCACACCAACTCCTGTGCCGAATCGATCAACCGGATAATCGACGTTTTCCCCAACAACCAGCAGGAACAGGTACGGGTGACCGTTTCCTTCGTCCTTCAGGCGGTGATCAGTCAACAACTGATTCCCAAGATAGGTGGGGGACGGGTTTTGGCTTTGGAGGTCATGATCTGCACCCCGGCAATAAGGGCTCTTATCCGGGACGATAAAATACACCAAATCTACAGCTTGATGCAGGCCGGACAGAAATACGGGATGAGGACCATGAATCAATCTTTGGCAGAACTTTATCTTAAACATAAAATCACTTTGGGCGATACTCTGGGCAGAAGCTCCAATATTCAGGAACTTAATGAGCTTTTGGCCAGGAAAGCGGAGATAGGACAACGGAGTCATGCAATGAAGGTATAGGGATTAGTCTGAGTAAACCGGAAGTATCAGGTTAAACACGATGATTCTTTACCGGTGATATGAATTTCATTAACCGTCTTTGATCCGGTTCTACCAGGTTCGGAGTTGTTGTTTTCAGTAAAAGGAAGGAGGTTGCCTTGCCAGTTTTCACATACAAGGGAAAAACGCTGACCGGTACTCAGGTAGCAGGGGAGTTAAAAGTAAAAGATCGTGCGGAACTGGAAAGGATCTTGAGGAGCAAAAAGATATTGGTTTCCCAGGTGGCCACCAAGCCCTCTCAGATAAGCCTAAGAATTGGCACCGGAATCAAGAAAGTGCACATCTCCCGCTTCACCCGGCAATTTGCCACCATGATCACCGCAGGGCTGCCCATGGTTCAGTGTCTGGAGATATTAGCCCAGCAGATGGAATCAGCCAACTTGAGAAAGATAGTCGGGGAGATCAAAGAGAGCGTGCAAGCAGGAACCACCTTAGCTGAAGCTTTGTCTAAGCACAAGAAGGTGTTTGACGACCTGTTCGTAAACATGGTGGATGCAGGTGAAATAGGGGGAGCTTTGGACGTCATATTGTTGAGGCTAGCC
>JBDROD010000210.1:0-5693 GCA_043810415.1 Candidatus Zixiibacteriota bacterium
GCAGCATAATCCCATTTTGCCAATCTGTGTTTTTTACACGCATTATTGTTTTTGCTTTTTCCTACTCACAAAAATCGCCACCGGTTGCCTGCAAGAAAGATTCTTATCGGGAGCTTAGGGGTGATCTGTTTGGGGCTGGTCTTCATCCTTTACCAAAAATATGGCTGGACCAAGCCACCGATTTTCGTGCCGATTTTCCAGGATCGTTATGCGGCACCGGGTTATCTCATCTTTTCGCTTTCCCACCTTTTGGATTTCTTGAACCAGCAATTTCTGATCTCACCGGTGGGGGTGGTAATGATTTCGGTGCTGTTTATCGGCGGGGTTTGGACCTTCTTTTGGAAAAACAGAACCTTTCGGTTTCTTCTTCTGCTCAGCTTATCCCAGCTTTTTCTCAACTTCGTGGTTGATCCGGGACTGGGGGCGGCGCGGGATTGGGATATGTTCGCCTCAGCCGGCTTGGGTTACACCCTTCTGGGTTTGTATCTATTCATACATCTGTTCCGGGGTAAAGCCAGTTTCGGATACTTAGGTCTTATCTTGATCCTTGCCTCTCTTTACTCTACCGTTCCCTGGGTGGTTTTGAACTCCAGCTCCTCCAAATCCGAAGCCCGGTTTCAAAATTTACTGGATATAGATCCTAAGAGGAGTACCAACGGGCACTTCGTCCTGATAAAATATTTCGAATCCCGCGGCATGAAAAAGGAGGCGGAGCAGCAAAACGCCAGATACAGCCAGGCGTTTCCCGAGGGGGTGCTGTTGAATCAGGCATCGCAGCTGGTCAAACGAGGTGAGTTGGAGAAAGCGGAGCAGCTGTTGGTGCAGGCGGAGGGATATGCTCCTTTAATGCCGCAAATCCATGATCTTAAGGGGAAGATATATCTGGAACGAAAGGAATTGAACCGGGCAGAGGAAGAGTTGAAGGAAGCCATCCGGCTCGCTTCTTTCCTACCTGATCCGTACGTTAATCTGGCGGACGTGTACCTTTCCAGTCAGCAGTATGATCTGGCTTTGGAGGTCAGCCAAAAAGCCATCCGGCTTAAATCGGAATACCCGCAAACCTACTCCAACATCGCTAGCATCTATTTCCTGTGGGGAGATTTCAATCTGGCGGAAAGCTATTACAAGAAAGCTCTGGAGCTGGACCCCAAATTCACCGATGCATACGTGAACTTGGGCGATCTGTACAGTCGGAAGGGGATGCTTGACCAAGCCATTAAGATGTACCAGACCGCATTGGGAATGAATCCGGAATTGACCAAACTGCATTTTCGACTGGGGGTGGTTTATTATTCCATTAATTCCAAAAAGAGAGCGAAAGAGGAATTGGAGTTATATCTGAAGAATTTCCCTGAAGGAAAAGACGCCCAGAAAGCTCAGGATATCTTATCGAATCTCAAGCCGTAAAAAAGCACACCCCCGAATGATTGGAATCAACACCTCCGTATCTCCGCATGCTCCTGTTTAGTCAACGAAGCTACACCCGCCATAGTTAATTTTACCCTTTTTGATTTGTCTTTTGCTTAGCAGATTTTAACAGTTTCCGTTGATGTCCAAACGGCTTTTTTGTTGACAAGCCCGCTTGCGGATGTTACCTTTTTTTAAAGCTTCAGTACTTGAAATCTGGAGAGAAGATGAGAGTCGTGCTGCAGAGGGTAAAAGAGGCAAAGGTGACAGTGGAGGGGGAGGTGGTAGGACAGATCGGGAAAGGACTTGTCCTTCTGGTGGGGGCAAAAACCGGCGACACCGAGAAGGACGTGGAGTTTTTGGCGGATAAATGCGTCAACTTGAGGATCTTCGGGGATGAGGATCAGAAGATGAACCTTTCGCTTCTGGACGTGAAGGGGGAAGTCCTGGTGATCTCCCAGTTCACTTTATACGGAGACACGGGTAAGGGGAGACGTCCCAGCTTTACCGAGGCATTGGAGCCGCAGCAGGCGGAAAAGCTGTACTTGAAATTCATTGAGCTGATCAAAACCAAAGGACTGAAAACGGAAACCGGAATCTTCGGAGCCAAGATGCTGGTGGATATCTCCAATTGGGGACCGGTGACGTTCATACTGGAGAGTTGAGAGTATAGAGTATAGAGTACAGAGGATAAAGATACACCTTCTATGAAAGAGATAAATCTGCAGAATTCAAATAAGACTCTTAAACAGCTTTTGGAGGGAAGAAAACTGATCTTAGCCTCCAGCTCTCCCCGCCGAAAGGAGATTTTGGAAAAAGAGGGGATCGAGTTTGAGATAAAATTCCCTTCCGACATCGTCGAGGAGACCTCAAACTCCGATCCGGTAGAACACGTTTTGATCCTCTCCCGAAAGAAAGCGGAAAGCGTTTCCGATCGGACGGATGGGGGGATAATCCTGGGTGCAGATACGGTGGTGGTGCTGAACGGGGTGATCTTGGGGAAGCCCCAAAACTCGAAAGAAGCCTTCGGTATGTTGAGAAAACTCAGCGGGAGATCGCATAGAGTTTACACCGGCATAACCTTGTGGAATAAGTATAACGGTAAGATCATCTCGGATTACGATTGCACCGAGGTGAGGTTCAATCGGCTGGAGGACCAAAAGATCGCATCATACATCGATACCGGCGAGCCGATGGACAAGGCGGGAGCATACGGCATTCAGGGGATGGGAAGCTTTCTGGTGGAGAGCATTAACGGGAATTTAGATAACGTGATCGGTTTGCCCACGGGTAAATTGAAGGAGATGCTGATCAATATAATTTAAGTCGGTTGGAAAATGTATTCTTGAGTGGTACAGTGGAAGTGTCAAGACCCGCCAATAGCGGGATCCTCGACTTCAGCTTGACCAATAGATTGCAAAATGATAAGAAATTCTATTAGGTTCGCCTTAAGGCGAACATTCCAACTTCCTTCCTAAGGTAGAGAAATTTCATGTTTGAGTTCGACGACGAAAGCAAAGAACACCCCATCGGGACGATACTGCGCTATTACCGGGAGCAGAGGGGGATTGATCTGGATGCGGCCGCAGAACAACTCCGCATCCGGCGGGACTATCTGGTGTCGATGGAGCAGGACCGGTTCGATCTTCTCCCCGAAGTGATGTACCGCAGATCCTTTTTGCGGGCTTACGCAGGTTTCCTCAAGCTGGACCCGGATCAAATCATGAAGATGTTCGATGAGCAGTACCACATAGAGGATGAGGATCAGGTCGAAAGCCGGACCACTTGGATAAAAGCTCACCTGGGGGAGACGCAGCAACAGCCTACCCCGCCCCAGGAGAGGTTTTCCGCTCAGAGGGTGGCTTCCTTTTTCAGGTTCCCTTTCAAATTGAGCACCAGCGGCTTGTTGTTTTTGATCGCCATCGTGGTCATCCTGCTGGTGATATTTTTCATTTTAATCTTCAGACCGGTGATCGAGAATAAAAGCGGTAACCGCACCGGATCAGCCGCGCCAGAAAGTACCAGGGTGAACTCCGAGCCGGTGGATACTTTAAAGCTTTTCATGCAGTTGGTGGACGATTCCGTCGCCAAAGCTCCCGAATGGACCTTAGAAGTAAATTCCATCGGGGAATGCTGGATGAACTTGGACTCCGACGGGAAGAGATTATTTTCCGCCATGGTGTTCGAAAACATGAATTTAGAATTTAAAGCCAAGGATTCTTTTATCATATATTCCGGTAAAAACCAAGGATTGAAGCTCTTGCTGAATGGATTTGAGCTGAAACCGCTGCCGGGTGGGGTCACCACGCTGAATCGGCAGAATTTTAAGGAATTTATCTCTACTGAGGTTGCCGGGCAGAGATAAAAAAATAAAACCGTCCAATACCTCTCCAATAAGAATAGACTTCAGAACACGGTTGAATAACCAAAAGAAATAGATACGGTTCTACAAGAAATCTTAGCGTACAGGAATGCTGATGTATGACAAAAGGTAACAATATAAATAGTTTCGAATCTGAGACTATTGACTATGAACTGGAAGATTTTGAGATTATAGGGAATGACCTGTTTGCTGTGGCAGTTCCCTTCGGATCACAACCAGAATTCAAGAGGAGGGTTTTGGCAGGTGCTGCATCCTACCATCTCCAACTTCGCTCGATAGACTATGCATTAAAAGCATATGGCTCAAACTGGAAATTCCCAGAAAAGCCAGCAAAAGAGCAACAGCTTCTAAAGGAAATGCACTGTCATGTGAAAGAGCATATTGAGGAAGCAATCAGGAAGATTGATGAGATAGATGACAAACCGGATAGAGTTGGGCTTGTTACTGCTGAGGCAGCTTTAGTTAGACTTAAGTCTAGTTTTAGAGTAGCAGGGATGCTTATAAAACGAGGTTTCAATTTTGAGGCTCTAAATATATGCCGTTTAATACTTGAGCAAATAGCATGGGCTTATAACATTCATGAGGTGACAGACAAATCTATTTTTAAAATATTACCAACGAAGTGTATCCGTAAATTAACATCTCTCTATCCAAAGAGTGGATATCTTTATGGACTTCTTAGTGAATATGTCCATATATCACCTTATTTAGCTCCAACATATGTGAAATTTGCAGAAGATCGATTGCACATTATATTATCTTCTATCGAGGATAGTCCAAGTAGTATGTATATTCTTTTGTTTCTCGCTGATATCTATAGTGTGGTGAGTGAATATATTTATAAGGACCTTACTACAAACTTCTCTAATTTAGTGAGAGATGCAAATGGTAATTATCGTGTCAATGAATCAAGAAAGTTTCTGCGTAAGTTAGCTCACTATAAAGCCTTACAAAATCGATCAAAAGCCCTTAAGACTAAGAATTGAAATTTATCTTGTTTGAAGTGAATGCGATATGGCATTCAATTGTTTTTAATGAATGCTTCTTGGGATAATTCCCCGCCTTTGACTTTACATCCCAGATGAATTCTCCCAAACGTAAATAAGGAGAGATGAAACATGAAAAAAGAAACAAGAATATTACCTGTTTTGTTTTTCATGGTAATACTCTTGGTAGTCACAAATTTGAGCACTGGTTGTCACAAGAAACCCATAATCGACGGCTGGCCTAAAATGACCGCAAAGGGGGTTACCCTGACCCCGAGGAGTTTTCAGTCAGCCGATGTAACCGATTTCTTCCAAAAGGCAGGCGAAGCAGGCGGGGTGGTAAGCTGGGCCGGGGATTGGATTGAATTGGGTGATACCATCGATGGCGCCCCAAAGTTTCTGGCAGAGATGGCCCAAGACTACGCCATCATTCCGATCTTTGAAGCGCAATTCTTCACTCAAGCCACCGGTGAGTTGATTCGACCCTTAGACGATTCCACCAAAGCAAATTATATGAGAATGGCAGCGGCTTTTGCGAGCAAATATCACCCCAGATGTTTTGCCTTCGGCATCGAGGTCAACATTCTCTATGAGAAATCACCGGCTGATTTCGAAAATTTCGCGGCTTTCTATTCCCAGGTTTATGATACAATCAAAACCGTCTCTCCCAGCACGGAAGTCTTTACGATATTTCAGCTGGAAAAGATGAAAGGTTTAAATGGTGGTCTGTTTGGCAGCATCAATGACACGACCAATACCCAATGGCAACTGATAAACCAGTTCCCTAAATCCGATCTGGTTGCTTTTACCACTTACCCTGGTATGATCTATGAAAACCCTTCTGACATTCCGGCTAAATACTACGACGATATTAGACTCCAAACCGATAGACCGATAGCATTTACCGAGATCGGCTG
>JBDROD010000211.1:0-4543 GCA_043810415.1 Candidatus Zixiibacteriota bacterium
TCTATCTGGGTGATAAAATGATCTTACCTGCCGGATTACTAAGCGAAACCTGCTTCGGGGATACCAAGTTCTTTGTGCAGACCGAATTTGCATCCAGACCCCAGCCCCGGGTCACCACCACTATCTCCATAGATGGGGCAGTGGTGGAAAAGGTGGAGAATATCTGGGAAAAGCTGCCCCAAACGGAGGAAGAAAAAGAAGCCATCGAAACATGCTTACGGGAACAGCATCAGCGGGTTCTGAAAACCATAAGGGAAAAGAAGGGGAACTTGATCTCCTTTGAACCGGGAAAGGTGGAAGAAAGTCCGTACGAAGATGCCGTAATTATTAATCTAAAAGAAGAGCTTTCCAAAATCAAAGGGGTATTGGGATGGGTTTTCCTTCTGACCGGATCACGAATGACCATGTACCTGCTATCGGAGCCGGAGGACAGAAGGGGGGAAGATCTCATGTGGCAGATGAAGGAGCTATCCTTGTTCCTTCCAAAAGTGACCGAGTTGGGGGATTTCAAAGGGGGGATTTTGACCTCATCCCAAAGCCGTCTGCTCTTTTTGCCTTTCAAAAAGCATATGGTGGGAATTAAGTTGGACCTTAAAGTCGATTGCGAGAAGCTGGTAAAGAGAATCAAATCGCTTCTATAAAGAAACCTTCCAATAACTTTCTATTTTCGAAGGTTCGGATGGAAAAGATACTAAAGGAAATAAAATCCGTGCAGGGGGTTACCGGGACCTTGGTGCTGGCCAAGGGATTAAAAGTCTCCTATTACGAGCTCCCCGCCAATTTCACCCCGAGTTTGATTAAACAGGTGGGAGCCAAGCTGCAAAAACTTTGCGAGAAGATGTCTCTGCCCAGCCGGTTGGATCTGAAATTCGACAACGGTATCGGTATGGTATACAATCTGGAAAATAGCGTTATCCTGATCTTCGGCAAACCGGATATGGATTTCTCTTTTCTGGGACTGGTACTGAAATCGGCACTCCAATCTATTGAGCGTCTGCTGGAGAGAAAAGGAGTCGAAGAAAAACAGAGCAAGGATACGCCAGAATGGACCATAGACCAAACCAGCCTTGACCTGTTGATCGAGGCAATAAATCTGATAGCCACCGGCTATGCGGAAAAAAGAGGAATCTGGTGGGTTACCAGAAACCTGCGCAAATCCAAAGAGGACATAATCCGGGAATTCCCCCAGGTGTCCAATTTCTTCGTGGACAATCAGGGGAAGGTTTCCATCGTCTCCGCAAAAGCGAATATGTTTGACCGGAAGATTCCTTTGGCGGTGATTAAATGGATTGACCTATTCGTGAATAAGACTCCCCACTCTTCACCCCACGATAGAGTAGCCGACGTAAAAAAGCTGACCGCACATATCAGCCAGCCCTTGGAGGGTTTAGGTTTCTACGAGCTCTACACCAGGGTTGCCAAGAAGCTGGTCTAAAGCCTTCTATATAAAACTAAAGAGTCCCGCCGATGACGGGACTCTTTGGAAAGGGCTTAGATTTGAAAGGACTCTCTCACTCCGCAACCATAAAGGGCTTTTATAACCGCCTTTAGCATTTCGCTTTCGCTAACCCCGCCAAAGGCGCGGGGGTCATGGCGTACGCTCAACCGCAGGGGGCGACCTTCATCAGTCGATTGTTAAAGGTCTTTCAAATGCACCCTTTCCTTCTATAAATTATCATATGGATCAATAAAAAGCAAGCGTTTTTATTCTCAAAACAAAATAATTTTATCTGCCCGAAAACAAATACCACATTTGAGATAATTTTGAACACTTCTCCTACCCCCAACCAGCATCATTGATATCCCGAATAACGATTCTGTATAAAATCAATTGCATCCAAGCCATCCTTGGTCTTATATTAGTGTGGGAAGACAGGTGGATAGATGATCTGTCATACAGCTGAATTCAATCCTCCAGATATCGGGAATTTCTAAATGGTGACCAGTTTGGGCGTGGACATAATAGAGGTGAGCCGGATCAAAAAAGCTCTGGATCGTTGGGGAGAGCGATTTCTTAGGCGAGTTTTCACACCGGAGGAAAAACGTTACTCCATGCGAAAGGCTTTTCCGGAGCAATCCTTGGCTGCCCGTTTTGCCGCCAAAGAGGCGGTGATGAAAGCCCTGGGTACGGGTCTTTCCGGTGGAATCGCTTGGACTGACGTGGAAATCGTGAATAACCCGTACGGGAAGCCGGAGGTAAAACTGGGAAGAAAGATCACCAGCCTAATTGGCGAAAAGAAGGTAAAAATCAGCCTTTCTCACACCAGGGAATTTGCTGTTGCTTTTGCGGTTTTGGAAGAGAAAGAATAAATCAGAAGAGATAATATAATTTCGGTCCGAAGGCCACCTGGCTTAAACTTAACCTGCAAATCTGGAGTATAAAGATTTAGCATCATATTTTTAGGAAACCTGAAGGTTTACACTCCCGTACAAATTTACGAAGCGTTAAATCGTTTTTTATCAGTAATCCGTCATCGGTCATTCGTCATCGAAAGGAGTTTTATGTCCAACCAAAAAGAGATTTTCGATATCTTTGAAAAATCCGGCGCTCTTTTGAAGGGGCACTTTCTTTTAAGCTCCGGTCTTCACTCCGGTTTGTATTTCGAAAAGTTTCAGGTGCTGCAATACCCGGAATACGTGGAGGTTTTGTGCCGCAAGTTGTCGGATTTTTTCAAAGATGATAAGGTGGTGGTGGTGGTGGGTCCCACCACCGGTGGAGTCATCATCGCTTACGAGGTGGCTAAGAATCTCAAAGTCAGGTCCATCTTTGCGGAACCTGGAGATCAAGGCAGAATTTTCAAAAGGGGATTCAATTTGGGAAAGGGGGAAAAGGTTTTGATCGTGGACGATATCCTGACCACCGGAGGCTCGGTTAACGAGGTGGTTCAATTGGTAGAAAAACACGAAGCCAACATTCTCGGCATAGGCATTCTGTTGGATCGCAGCGGGGGCAAGGTGAAGTTTAACTATCCTCTTAGAGCACTGGCAGAGACCGAGGTAACCAATTATCGTCCGGAGGAGTGCCCCATGTGTAAAAAAGGGGAGCCTTTGATCAAACCGGGAAGCAGAAAAATACAATGACCAATACCACCAAAAAGTAAATGAAGAAAGAAAAAGGATAATCTCCTCTCTCCTTTAGGAAGAGGAGGGAAGTGGCAATAGGAGGTTTAAGTGAAGATAATTAACTCCAAAGACCTGGAAGCCCGGGAAGTCAAAGAGTCTGGGGCAGTGGGGGTAACCATACGATGGTTGATCTCGGAAAAGGATGGTGCTCCCAATTTTGCCATGCGCTTATTGGGTTAATGGTAAAAACGTGTTGGTTTTTTGTGGTTGATAATAATTGAGACATACCATGCGAGATAAGCCTCTCTTCTCAATTTAGATAAACCACGATGTTGCCGGTAGTGCTGTTTGAGCATGCCAAATCTCCCTTCTAAGCCATTAGTGTTTTTTGGGATGGTATTGTCCTCCAGGTAATGAAAGAGGTTGGGAAGTGCATTAAGGATGAGGGCTCTAACTCGTCTAAGGGATTTATGGGTATACCACCATTTCCGAGTTCCTTTCAGGTAGCTTCTCTCTTTTAGAAAACCATCCCATCGATTACACCAAAGAAGAAGTTGATTAACCCACACATCTCGTTGTTGTTGGTTTTCAATTTGGGTAATTGTTTTAGCCAGAACTCTGAGTTCTTGTCCTGCTTGTGTCTTGGGATTTCTGGTAAGAAGCGCTAATCCCAATCTTTGAACGTGTATTATGCAACGCTGGTGAGGGATCTGGGGATAGATCATCTCAATAGCCTTGCGGATGCCTGTTCCGCCATCAGAAGTTATGCTGGAACAAACAACATTGGCTTTCTTTAAGCTGATTAAGTCTTGCATAATCTCTTCACTATTTTCACTGGTGGCATATCGCCACCATTGAGCATGCTCCAGATCGGCATCCCAATAGACCAGAAAACAATATCCCCTCCCAAACCAGGTGGCATCAATGACCAGATGACTGTTTAGGTTTATTTTCGGCTCAAGAGGAGGAAGATAACTTAGGAACCAATGAATCGTCTTACGTATAGTTTTCTCGCTCCTCCTTGAGAAAGAACCAAGTATAGAAATATTTGCTCCCTTCAGCCATCGCTTAAATCGAATAAACCTATTCAGACAACGGGTAACGGGTTGCTTCCAGGTAAAGGTCCTCCGGCAATTCAAACAACGAAATCTTCTTGCTCCTGAAGCACTCTTACCCCAACAAATAACTCGATGACTTGGATCACCTGGACATCGTTTTTTTTGCCATAATCTGACTCCAAACTGAAAACGTTTCCAGTTTTTCCTCCATTATGCCATATTACTCAACCGATTACCACATTTTTACCAACACGAAACTTCCATTAACCCCCAAAGCTCTTATTTACCTGGATATTCATAGTCTTACACTGGGAAGGGACAAAACCGGGAGGAGATACTTAAGGATGCCGAGGAATTGGAGAGAGTATCTAAAGATGGCTGATTTTATACAAACCAATCTGCCGGAATTGAATGTTCTCTCC
>JBDROD010000212.1:0-2493 GCA_043810415.1 Candidatus Zixiibacteriota bacterium
ATTACCGTCCCGACATCGATTAAAACGTGAGAGGCGATTTCCGTCCCTATCCCGATCTTTACCCCCGAATTGATTATGCTGTATGGACCAACAGATACATCATCTGCCAATTCTGCATCCAGATGAATGATAGCGGAGGGATGTATGATCATGATTTGCCCGTCTTAAGGAGTTTGAAATGAAGTGGTATAAAACTTACAACAGATCTCGATTTTCGTCTTCGGGGGAATTCAATATCAATTTATATCTCACAAGCAAGTTTATGATCGAGCTGAAGCTTGACGCGGGGGAACTCTTCTCTATCTATCTACAATAGTTGCCATCAGGGTTGCCTCGGTTACCAGATCGCCCTCCACAAAAGCTTTTCCCTGCATCTTACAGGTCCCCCGACGGAATTGAACCATATCCAGCTCAAAGCGGATTTGGTCTCCGGGCAGAACTGGCTTCCGAAATCTGACGCCATCGATACCCAGGAAATAGACCAGCTTGTTCTCCGGATCGTCCACAGTGTTTAAAAGAAGAATTCCTCCGGCCTGAGCCATTGCCTCCACGATCAGCACACCCGGCATGATGGGATGACCCGGAAAATGGCCGGAGAAAAACGGTTCGTTCATGGTTACGTTTTTTATCGCCACCACTTTTTTTCGGGGCTGGATGTCGATTACCCGATCTACCAGTAAAAAGGGGTAGCGATGAGGCATGATTTTCAAAATTGCGTTTATATCCAAAAGGAAATCACCGCTGGGTTTCTTCTGGTATCGGTTGGTTATCAGTTTCTTCTCGTATTGTTCCCGGAGCATCCTCACTAAAGCCACGTTGGCGGCATGCCCGGATCGAGCAGCTAACACGTGTCCCCTGAGTGGAACCCCCAGCAGGTAAAGGTCACCCAAAAGATCCAAAGCCTTATGCCGGCATGGTTCGTTGGGGAAACGCAGCGGCACGTCGTTTAGGATACCGGACTTGCCCACAAAAACCTCTTCCTTTATCCCAAACATTTGTTTTAACTTGCCGATTTTCGCTTCGCAGTTCTCTTCATCGCATATGACCAGAGCGTTCTGTAAGGTTCCGCCTTTGGCCAACCCTTCTTTTTTCAATTCCTCCAGTTCGTGGAAAAAGCAGAAGGTCCGGGCGGGGGCGAATTCTTTCACAAACTCCTTTTCCAACGAGACCAAGGAGGTATATTGCGTTCCTAATGCAGGGTTGCGATAGTCGACCATAAAAGTGATTCTTAAATCGTCGGAGGGTACCACCACCAAGTCAATCCCTTTTTCCTTATCCGAATAGAAAAGGGGGGTGTCTATCTCCAGGGGATTCTTGGGAGATTCCTGATTCTCTATCCCCGCCTCCTGCAGAGTTTGAACAAAAGGTAATGCGCTTCCGTCTCCTACCGGAGGTTCGTTGGAGTCCAGCTCCACCTTCAGATTATCCAGTTCCAGACCGGCTAAGGCGGAGAGCACGTGCTCTACCGTGTACACCTTTGCCTCACCTTTGCCCAGGGTGGTTCCTCGGGTTACGTCCACCACATGATCTATGTCTGCCGGTATTTCGGGAGAGCCGGGAAGGTCGGTCCTGATAAATACGATACCAAAATCGACCGGAGCGGGCTGAAAGGTGATGGTGGTCGGATTTCCGGTGTGTAATCCTATTCCGGAATAGGAAATTGATTTTTTGATGGTGCGCTGAAGTTTAATCATAACGTAATATGAAGTTAAATCTCACCTGAACTTTCGCTTGGAATAAATCCTTTTAACAGCAAAAGTCAAGAAGAAAATTAGGAATGACAACCGGTCAGGAAATGAGCCACTCCACCTTTGATTCGTTAAAGATACATTGGTAGTAAGAGCTTTACGGCTGTCACCTCCTACCCTGAATCGTCTATTCCAAAGAAAGAGAGGGTCAGTACATTCTGAAATTTGATGACAGAAATTGAGAGCCAACTGATTTCTGATAGAGAATCGGTTTTATCAACCGGCCACTAACTCAGGTGATGAGTTCGAGTGAATCTCACTTCCGAGGTGAATGTTTGCCTACGAGAAGAGACATTGCATAACGGTATACCGTGAAAAAAGGGCATCCGGAGACCAGGGGGCAGGTGGATGAATTTCAACCTCCCCCCTGAAAAAGGCATGGTTAAGCCATATTTTTACAGAAAAATGCGAAAAATCGAAAAAAGTACTTGACAAACCCTTGAAAATATCATATTGTCGGGCTGTTAAGAAAAATAAGATACCCGTTAAACCCTTTAAAGTCCTGAAGGGGGTGAGTAGATGACCAAAGAGGAATTGGTAGACAAAATTGCTAAGGAGGCGAAAGTCACCAAAGTGCAAGCCGGAAAGGCTATCGCTGCTTTTTTCAACGGAGTCACCACCACTTTAAAGAAGGGCCAGAAAGTCAGCTTCGTCGGATTCGGTACTTTCTCCGTGGCTAAGAGAAAAGCCCGCATGGGAAGGAATCCCCAGACCGGTGCTCCGATCAAAATCGCCGCCTCCAAAG
>JBDROD010000213.1:0-8000 GCA_043810415.1 Candidatus Zixiibacteriota bacterium
CGGAAAGGTCAGCCATCTGAAGCCCTGGGTGGTTCTAACCGTAAAATCATTTAATCTCATCTTTCGGTGTCTCCTCCATCCGTTCTGCGCCCTTGGATCTCTCCACCTGGATCACCCCTTTTACGTTTTTTATCTTTTTCAAGGTTTTATTCAAGTGGCTGATGTTTTTGACCTCGATGATGAAATTACCGATGCTGGTGGTCTCACCCCCCTTGATCTCCGCTCCCCGAATATTGGTGTCGGTATCGGCTATGACCTGGGTTATGTCTCTTAGGATATTCTTGCGATCCTCCACCAGAACGTCCAGTTTGATCATGAAGGATTGGTCCATCCCCGCATCCCATTCCACCTCCACCTTTCTCTCGTCCTCCGTTAACATCTGCAAAGCATTGGGGCAATCGGAACGGTGAATGGAGACCCCCCGCCCCCGGGTGACGAATCCCACGATCGCCTCTCCGGGCACCGGCTGGCAACACTGGGCGAAACGAAACATCATGTTTCCCATACCACCAACCCTGATCCCCTTGGCTCCCCCCCTGGCCTTATCGACAAATCTTTGAAGAATGGAAGGTCGTATTTCCTTTTGCTTGTCCGGGGGAACCAGTTTGCTCAGGATGTGTTGGATGGAGTAGCTTCCATTGCCTATTCCAAAAAACATCACCCCGGAATCACGGAAATTAAGTCCCATGGCTAAATCGGTAAGCTCTGATTCGGTGGGGATCTTAACGTTATGTTTCTTTAGCTCCCTTTCGAAAATCTCTTTACCCAAATTGACGCTCTCCTCGTATCTTTTTAGCCTCAGCCAATGTTTGATCTTGCTTTGCGCCCTAGGGGTTTTTACGATCTTAAGCCAGTCCTGGGAAGGGTTCTGGTGAGGTGAGGTGACCACCCCCACCTCCTGACCGCTGGTTAGAACCGTATTCAAAGGAACCATCTTCCCGTCCACCTTAGCCCCGATACAGTGGTCTCCTATCTCACTGTGAACGGAATAGGCAAAATCCAGGGGGGTGGATCCCTTGGGAAGCTGTTTAAGCTCGCCTTTGGGGGTGAAGACGAAGATATCGTCCCGGAACAGATCGATTTTAAGATACTCCAAAAACTCGGAAGGATTGGTTAAGTCCTTTTGCCACTCCAAAAGCTCCCTCAACCAGGTCATCTGTTTATCCGACTCATCCGCCTCCCTTCTCCCTTCTTTGTATAACCAGTGAGCGGCTATGCCATATTCCGCCATGCGATGCATTTGATGGGTTCGGATCTGGATCTCCACCATCTTTCCCCTCGGACCGATCACCGTGGTGTGTAGCGATTGATACATGTTGGACTTGGGGAGAGCAAGGTAATCCCGGAACCGATCCGCCACCGGCATCCATAGGGTGTGAACTATGCCCAGGGCATGATAGCATTCCCCTTCCGATTCGACGATGATGCGAATGGCGAACAGGTCAAAGATCTCCTCGAAAGGCTTTTGCCTTTTTTTCATCTTGCGGTAGATGGAATCGAAATGCTTCGGCCTCCCGGTTATCTCGGCTTTGATACCCGCCTTCTCCAGTTCCCTTCTCAAAGGGACGGTGATCTCCCGGATGTATGCCTCCCGATCTTCTATGCGCTCATTTACCTTCTGGACTAAATCGTTGTAAGCTGCTGGATCAAGGTATTTTAAGGAGAGGTCTTCCAGTTCCCATTTCACCTTCGCCATTCCAAAACGGTGAGCCAGCGGAGCGTAAACTTCGCGGGTTTCGGCAGCTATCCTCCTCCGCTTATCTTTATCCAGGGAATCCAAGGTCCTCATGTTATGTAGCCGGTCGGCCAGCTTTATGATAATCACTCGTATGTCCTTGGTCATGGAGAGAAGCATCTTGCGGAAATATTCTACCTGCTCCTCTTCCACGCTCTTGAATTTCAGCTCCCCGATCTTGGTGACACCGTCTACCAGAAGGGCTATCTCTTCGCCGAATTCCGCCCTCACCTGCTCGATGGTCACGTTCGTGTCTTCCACCACGTCATGCAAAAGTCCGGCAGCGATGGTGGCGGAGTCTAAATGCTGTTCCGCCAGGATAGAAGCCACCTCCAGACAGTGCTCCAGATACGGTGCCTTGGATTCGCGGTATTGCCCGCTATGGGCTTTTTGGGAAAACTCGAACGCTTTTCTGATAAGCGGGATGTCGATGTTGGCGTTGAACGATTCCACCTTGATGATGAATTCGGCTAAATTCACTAACCTCTCCTCTGCAAATAAAAGATCTATCTCTGTAGTGTAAAGCCTCAGTTTCACAACCATATTTGGTGACAACGGTTTTCTAATGAAGCTCACCCAAAGGTAAACACTCTAACCAAAATTTCCCCTCTATCTAATATTTTTTACAGTGCTTTTTTCTTTTAAAACCAACTCGACTTTTGAAATTATCTGATCCGCCTTGATCTTCTCCATACAATCGTAATGCGGGCAGCTTTTGGGCTTGCATTCGAAGCATACCGGAACCGGGGGCAGGATCACCTGATGCCCCTCTCCGTATGGTCCCCAGCGGATGGGACCGGCGGAGAAAACCGGGCAGAAGATGGCCACGGTCGGAGTCCCCGATACTGCAGCCAGATGCATCGGTCCGGTGCTGTTGGAGATCAAAACGTCGCAGTTCTGCAAGACCGCCACCAGCTGGGGAATGGTCGTTCTTCCGGTTAAATCTATAGAAGGATATCGCATTTTGCTTTTGATGAAATCGATAAGTTGCCTCTCTTTATCCGAACCGGTGAAAACGATCTTAGCATTCATCTTCTCAACCAGCGCGTCCGCCACCTCGGCAAATCGCTTTGCCGGAAGATTGAGTGACGAGTTTCCGCTTCCCGGATGAATCGCCACCACCGTGTCTTCAGGGGTAATCTTGAACTCATCGAATATGTTACGGACGAACTCCTTCTCCTGGGGAGCAACGTATATCTGGGGCATGATCCTCTGAGAGATTATCCCCAGCGGTCGCAGCATCTCCAGATTATATTCCACCTCGTGTTTCAAATTTACTTTTCTGTGCATATATACTTTTTGATTGAAGAGTATCTGATAGAACCGAAATCCGGTTCCGATTCTATGTTTCACACCAGCCAAGAAGAGCAAAACCGCTAAACGCAGGGTTGGCTTAAGCAAGATGGCAATATCGAATTTCCTCCGTCTGATTTCCTTCAGTAGCACAAAGAATCCTTTGATTCCTTTATTTTGATTTCCCGTATCATCAACTATCACCTCGTCTATATTGGGATTACCCCTGATCACGTCCACAGCATATGGTGATACCATCATGGTAATATGGGATTCCGGATAGTGCGATTTTATCGCTTCCGGAACCGGAGTGGACAAAACCAGATCTCCGATACGGTCGGTCCTGACCACCAAAAATCTTTCCTTCCCGGTCAAATAAAGTTTTTTCATATATCCAGTGAAAAAATAAAACGGACGACGGTATAGGGTTAATATCGAGATGGAATGTTACCCATCAGGTGATCTTGATTTCATTTTTATGCAAGAGAAGCAGTATAAGTTAAAACCTCTCACTTACAAACTGCACTCCCCTCAACTTCCCCAGAAATAAAAGCCTCTACATAAATTTATACGTTGCTATTCTCTCTTAGGATATCTTCTCTTTTGATGCTTATGATTTGGTTTTGCCAACAAAACCTTTTTCCGACCGTCCGAGATGCCAGAGCTTAACGTATTTGGCGAAAACATGGAATGCCGACGATACCGCCAAAATCAAACCGGGTAAACCGTCCAAAAATCCTCTCTTTAAAAAATACGTTTTGAAGAAAATCGCCACAGGTCGGATAAGGAGGTTAACCGAAGAACCTGTAGTACCTTCTAGGTATCGTTGTTGCGCATCGATGGAAGTGTACCGGTTCAGCTTTTCCAGATAATGATCATAATCCGGATCGGTATAGTGGAGCAAATCATTCTTCAAGTAGCCGTTTCTTCCTTTGACTATTACCTTCTCGTGCACCAATCTCGAGGTGAAATCGCCCTTATCTTTCCTGAATAATCTTAACACAAAATCCGGATACCATCCTCCGTGTCTCATCCATCTGCCCAAAAAGTATGATCTCCGCGGAATGAAATACCCATCCAGGGAATCTCCTGATTGGACGATCTTTTGAATCTCTTCTCTTAAATTCTCCGATACCAGCTCGTCTGCATCCACCGAAAGAATCCAGTCGCCGGTAGCCTGCTTTACCGCATAGTCCTTGGCCGGGCCAAAACCCTCCCAATTCAAATCGAAAATCCTGTTCGTAAATTCGGATACTATCTTCTTGGTATCATCCGTGCTGAAAGAATCCACCACGATGATCTCATCCGCCCAGCTTACGCTTTCCAAACACCGGCGAATGTTCTTAGACTCATTGTAAGTTATGATAACGCAGGAGAGTCGGCTCAAATTTTATCCTCGGCTGATTTTAGATTTGCCATTGTGGTTATGCCCAAAAGGAACATGACCAGCATGTTTACTTCCGCATCGGTATAATAACATTGAAATAAACTGGCGAAAAGAAAAGCGACCATGGTAACCACCCCGCTGATTTGGACAGAGTGAATGAAACCGGTCTTTCTGTTTTTCAGCACCGATTTAAGAGAGGTATAAAGAAAGACCGCCCAGAGGTATAGGTAAGCTAAAAGACCCAGCAAGCCGGAATTTACCGCCACATTCAGGAAATCGTTATGGGGATGGCTGTAGTTATCATATCTCCCCTCGACTTTATACCGGTTGAAAAGCTGTCCAAAATTACCCAGACCGATCCCCCAGATGGGTTTGTCCTTTATCATGTTCAAAGAGGTTTGCCACAATCTTATGCGGGTCGACTCTGTTTTGTCCTTGGAAAGACTGATCTCCTTGATTCTGTCCCAACTGGTCGGTTCAATGACAAAAACTGCTAAACATAATGCGATAATGCCCAAGGTAAAAAGAAGTGCAAACTTTTTCCCTTGGAGGAAACCAAAGATCAGCATGCCGGTCACTGCTCCCAGCCAGGCACTCCGGGCATAGCTGAAGATTAAAGACAACCCCAAGATGCCGGGAGAAATGATGTCTAAAATTCGCCGGATCCCTCCCCCCTTGTAACTGAGAGCTATCGCCGAAGCTAAAAGAAAAACCAGCATGTAATACCCGCCAAAGGTGAGGTGATGATCGAAAAGTCCCAAGCTGATGAAAACCCCGCCTTTGGGTTCAAGCAGTTTGTGGCGGTACAAGTCCATCCCGGAATAATGCTGCCAGACGGCATAAAGTCCCACCACGCAGGAAACCATTATCAATATGCTGACCAGCTTTCTGATTTTGCCCTCTTCCCGGATGTTATTCACCAGCAAAAAGAACAATAAAAGCAGCCACTCTTCTTTCAGAGCTAGCAGGCTGTGAACTTTAGATGGCGAGAAGATTACCGAGATTATCTGCGTGGCCAGGTAGAGCAGAATAGGAATGTTCAGCGGGGTATGAATGAATTTCCATTTCCCAGAAATCAGAATCTTCGCCAACCACACCGCCAGCCCTAAAATCAAAAAGGTCTGTGCTCCGGCTATGGACCAGGGGGAGAAGAAGGCAAAGCCCAGGATGGAAAACCAGATGAGCTTATCGGTTATTTCTATTGTACTCTCTCTGACCATAATCGGAATGAAAATTGTTGACTATTGAGTTTACTAATCCAGCTCAGAGCTTTTCAGCTCAACAGACTCAAATATACCTCTTCCGTCCTTCGGGCAAAGCCATCCAGGGTGAACTTCTCTATCACTATTCGCCGACTTGCTTCGGCGAAATCTCTTCTTTTCTGCTCATTCTCCAATAATTCCGTAATGGCTTCAGCCATTTTCGGAACGTTCCCCGGTTCAATCAAAAAGCCGTTAACCCCCGGCTCTATCACTTCCGGTATGGCATTGACCCTCGTTCCCACCACTGGTTTGCTCATAGACATGTATTCCAGAGGAACCCGGCAGATGGTCTCCGATCCTACCGAGGAGATCACCCCCACGTCAAAAAGCGAGATGATCTCCCTGATATCCCTCACCTTCCCCCAAAAGCGAAAGTTCCGTTCCCGGCCCATTTTGCTTACCATCTCCTTTAATTCCCACAAGCTGATCTGGGCATCCTCACCGCATATGATAAATATCACATTAGGAATTTTTTCCAGAACATATTCTGCAGCCCGGATGAAGTCTTTATGCCCTTTCACCGGTGAAAGCCTTCCCACTATCCCGGTCACTAAACTTCCATCCGGTATACTTAATTTTTCCTTCCAAAACTCATTCTCTGTCCGGGGGGAAAAGAACTCGTGATCGATCCCTACCGGGATATTGATCACTTCATCTTGAGGTACCTTCAGATTTTCGATATAACTTTTCCTTATCGCCTGACAGGTGGTGATGATCTTATCCGTCCACCGATTGGTTAGCCAGCTGTTAAAAAAACCCGGTTTCGGTGTCCTGGCATCTCCCCTGGTTCTCACCAGTGAGACTTCTTTTTTCATCAATTTCCGGGCTAAGGCCGCTATAAGGTGACCTTCTCCCCGGTGAGCATTGATCACGTCTATCCTTTCCGTTTCCACCAAATCCACTAGCCTTTTTACATTGTAAGCTATCATCCAGGGACTGGTATAACTTAAATATAGATCATTGTATGTAGAAAGGTCAAGTTCCTTGGCTTTCAAAATCGGAGGAGAGCTGGGGTCACCAGCAACGATCACCTGGTGCCCTCGTTTCTTCAGGGCGAAGGATAAGCTCACCGCATAATGCGCGCAGGCATTATACCACCTGACGTTAATCAACTGCAATATGTTCAATTTTTTTGGCAAATCCCTCCTCGCGATTTTGCAAAAGACTTTTCAGCAGCTTTAGAAGGGTCGCTTGAACTTCTTCAACCGTTATTTTATCCAGGCAGGAAAGTTTTGTGCATTTATGTTTGGTCCGCTCGCAATCCGGGCAATCCACATTTGCTTTCAGGAATCTGTGCCGGGAAGAATCCGGATAAGTCCAGCTGACCGGATCATGCGGACCATAGATGGTGATGGTCGGCTTTCCCATGGCTACCGCAATGTGCTTGGTGCCGTTATCGTTCCCTATGTGCAGATCGCATTTTCTTAAGATGGCTCCCAGTTCAAAAAGGCTTTTGGTTTCCTGGCTGATTATCGGCTTCCCCTTCATCCGGACACTTACCTCCTCCACCACCGTTCTCTCTTGTGGTCCCCAAACCAAAATCACCTGGGCATCAAACTTCAAGATCAGCCAATCGGACAGCTGCGCATACCTTTCCGGACTCCACCGGTTGAAATTCCTGCGGCTGGTGGGGGAGATGGAAACGATCAGCTTATCATTACTCAGCTGATTTTCTTTGAAGAACCTGCCGGCAAAAAGCTCTGCCTCCGGGGGAATAAAGAGATCAAGTCGGGGATCCGTGCTTTCTACGCCCAGGGGCTGGAGTGCTTTCATTTTTCGGAGAGCTGTATATTGGGGAGCATCCTCGTTCTTTATGATCGTATTGTATAAAATTCTCCTGCCGGGCAGATCATATCCTATTTTTCGCTTGGCACCGGAAAAAAAAGAGAGGTAAGCACTGCGGGGATTCCCCAAAAAATCTATCACCACATCGAAATTCCCTTTTCTCACCTGCCAGAATCTCCGGATGGAATAAAAAGGATTTCGGTATCTGTTTCGATCCCAGACCAAAAGCTCGCTCAGATAAGGATTGAGCCGGAGAAGATCAGCCGATTCCCTCTCGGTGAGGAAAGCAATATAGCTTTTCGGGAGACGGGTCCGCAGTGCGCGCAAAGCCGGCGTGCACATGAGCACGTCCCCGATGCGGCGGAGCTGGATTAACAAAATTTTCTGTGGATCGCTCAACGGTTATTTCACACAAGTGGAAGGTCGAAACCGAAATCAGTGACTTATAATACTGACAATCTGTTCAAATATCAAAAAAAATAGAGTGATCAGGAGCATTAGTTCTCTTGAAGGGAGAACGTTAATGCAGTTTTCTCGC
>JBDROD010000214.1:0-3647 GCA_043810415.1 Candidatus Zixiibacteriota bacterium
GGAACCATGAACGGCGCTGCCATCCTCTGCGTGGAGGTGGATAATGCCAGAATCGAAAGAAGGCTTGCCAAAGGCTATTGCGAAAAGATGACCGATAATCTGGATGAAGCCCTAAACTGGATTTTAAAAGCTAAAGAGAAAAGGAAACCCCTTTCGGTAGGGCTTTTGGGAAATTGTGCCGAGACCCATCCGGAGATTCTGCGAAGGGGAATAATCCCGGATGTGGTGACCGATCAGACCAGCGCCCATGATGAGCTGAACGGTTATGTCCCTGCCGGAATTCCGTATGAGGAAGCTTTGGTGCTCAGAAGGGAGAATCCCCAGGAATACATCAAGAAATCCATGGATTCGATTGCCGTTCACACCCAAGCTATGCTCGGTTTTCAAAAGCAGGGGGCGGTGGTATTCGATTATGGGAATAATCTAAGGGGTCAGGCACAAAAAGCCGGAGTAACGGACGCTTTTGATTATCCGGGCTTCATTCCCGCTTACATCCGACCGTTGTTCTTTGAGGGTAAGGGCCCCTTCCGCTGGGTTGCTCTATCCGGTGATCCGGAGGACATTCGTCAGACTGATAAAGTGGTACTGAGAGAATTCAAACAGGATGAGCCGTTGACCCGCTGGATCAAGCTCGCCGGTAAAAAGGTCCAGTTCCAGGGACTGCCTGCTCGAATCTGCTGGCTGGGATATGGGGAGAGGGCGCATTTCGGAGACATCATCAACCGTATGGTCAAACGGGGAAAATTGAAAGCGCCCATAGTCATCGGCAGGGATCACCTGGACTGTGGCTCGGTGGCTTCACCCTATCGGGAAACAGAAGGAATGAAGGATGGCTCGGATGCCATTGCCGACTGGCCCATTTTAAACGGGCTTTTGAATGCGGTCTCGGGCGCATCCTGGGTATCGGTGCATCACGGTGGTGGCGTGGGTATCGGAAATTCCATCCATGCCGGGATGGTTATCGTAGCGGACGGCTCCAGGGAGATGAAAACGAGACTGGAAAGGGTTTTGACCAACGATCCGGGAACCGGAGTTATGCGGCATGCCGATGCAGGTTACGAAGAAGCCATCAAATTCGCCATGGAAAAGGGAATAAAAATACCGATGCTGTAAATGTAATTGAAATGTAGGGGTGAAGCTTCAGCTTCACCCCTTGGTGAATGGTTTCGTGCCCAATTCGGGCGAATCTAAAGATTCGCCCCTACAACTACCGAAAATGAAACAATATCTGAAAACCAATTTAGCTCTCTGGAACGAATGGGCTCCGATTAACGCCAAATCGAAGTCTTATGATGTCGAGGGTTTCAAATCCGGTAGGTGTACACTTCATTCCACTGAATTGGAGGAAATAGGTGACGTAGTGGGCAAATCGCTGCTTCACCTGCAGTGCCATTTCGGAATGGACACCCTCTCATGGGCGCGTCTCAGCGCCAAGGTTACGGGCGTGGACTTTTCCGATAAGGCGATCGAGCTGGCGAGATCTTTGAGCAAAGAGTTGAACCTCCAGGCAAGCTTCATCTGTTCTGACATCTATGATCTACCTCAAGTATTGTCCGATAAATTCGATATCGTGTTCACCTCCATCGGAGTTTTGTGTTGGTTGCCCGATATTAAAGGATGGGCAAAAATAATTTCTCACTTTCTCAAACCCGGAGGGATTTATTATATTATTGAAAGTCACCCCATATGCAATATCTTTGAGAACGAAAGTTACACCACCGAATTAAAATTTAACCATACGTATTTCTATTCACCTCACCCGACGAAATATGATCCGGATGGCTCTTATGCCGACCGTTCTTCTAAAGTCGTCAATCCGTCTTACGAGTGGACGCATAACCTCGGAGACATCATCAATGCCCTCATCTCTACCGGTTTGAAAATCGAATTTTTGCACGAGTTCCCTTTCTGCCATTACGATGCCTTCCCCTTTCTGGAACAAACCGAGCCGGACAAGTGGAGACTGCCTAATAACCAGGAGTTTATCCCGCTCATGTTTTCTCTGAAGGCAACAAAATGAAAAGCACGTAAAATTGTAGGGGTGAAGCTTCAGCTTCACCCGTTATTTGTAGAAGAATCCAGGCGAATCTAAAGATTCGCCCCTACGCACAAATTTAAAAATGGTTACCAGGACGAATAAAATACCTAAAAGAAAGAATTCCTTACGTCTTAAGAATTTTGATTATTCAACACCACAAGCTTACTTTATTACCATATGTGCCGAAAATGTCCAAGATTTTTTCCTCAATAAGAAACTTGCAGAGAATATTATTGATGTATTAAGGAAAAACAAGAAGAGATTTAAGTATAAAATATATGCTTATTGTTTAATGCCAGATCATCTTCATATATTATTAAATCCTGGAGGTTCTAATAAAACCGTTTCAGGTATCATACAAGCTTTTAAGAGTCAAACTAGCCATAATTTCAAAGGAGAATATGGATTACCTTTGTGGCAACGAGGATTTTATGATCACATAGTAAGAGATAACGAAGACTTACTTAAGATAGCCCAATATATTCTGGAGAATCCCAGAAGAAAAAAATTAGTAGATCAAGTAGAAGATTACCCTTTTTCAGGATTATGGGATGAAATCGAAGTGTAGGGGAGGAGCTTTAGCTTCGCCCGTTGGAGAATTGCTCAGCACATTTCGGGCGAATCTGAAGATTCGCCCCTACACCAAAATCCAAATAAAACTGTAGGGGTGAAGCTTCAGCTTCACCCGCTGAAACCTGGAATAGAACAAAAATGAAACCAATCACTCTAATAATCCAAAACGCCCATCAGCTTCTGACCATGCGTTCCGATCAAAAAGGTCCCCGAACCGGAAAACATATGGATGATCTGGGAATAATTGAAGACGGAGCAGTAGCAGTATTATCCGGCACCATAATAGCGGTTGGCAAAACAAAAGAGGTTTTGGATCAACTTAAGATCGATAAGAAGACTAAAGTAATTGATGCTAAGAACAAAATCGTTCTTCCCGGATTTATCGATTGCCATACTCACCCTGTTTTTGCCAATACCCGGGAAGAGGAATTCGAGATGCGGATCAAGGGAAAAAGCTATCAGGAGATAGCAGCAGCTGGAGGAGGAATCAAATCCAGCGTCAAAGCTTTAAGATCAAAATCAAAAGAGGAGTTGATTCGGTTAGCCATCCCCCGGCTTGACCGGATGCTCTCTTACGGCACCACCACCATCGAAGCCAAAAGCGGATACGGGTTGTCTCTGGAAGATGAGATCAAGATGCTGGAGGTGATAGAAAAGCTTAACCGGATTCATCCCATCGATCTAATTCCCACTTTTCTCGGAGCACACGAAATCCCGGAGGAATATAGAAATAAGCGCAAGGATTATATAAGTTTGATAACCGAAAAGATGATCCCGGAGGTGGCAAAAAGAAAATTAGCTGTCTTCTGTGATATTTTCTGTGAAAAAGGTGTCTTTGATATTGAAGAATCAAGGATGATTTTGACCGCTGCAAGGGAATATGGTTTTAAGCTCAAGCTCCATGCAGATCAGCTTTCTCCGTTAGGTGGAACAAAGTTAGCCGCCGAATTAGGTGCTGTATCAGCCGATCATCTGGAGTTTATCGACGATGAAGGTATCCGGATGATGAAGCAAGCCGGAGTAATCGGGGTATTGT
>JBDROD010000215.1:0-6358 GCA_043810415.1 Candidatus Zixiibacteriota bacterium
GAAAAGCGGTGCTAAAACTAATGTAATAGTGCTTAAAAGCTTAATTAAAACGTGCAGCGATGGTCCTGCGGTATCTTTTAAAGGATCCCCTACCGTATCACCGACCACCGCAGCTTTGTGCGCGTCCGAGCGCTTACCGCCAAACATTCCGGTTTCGATGAATTTTTTGGCATTATCCCAGGCACCGCCGCCGTTGTTCATCATATTAGCCATAAGTATTCCGGTGATGGTCCCGACCATCAATAAAGCTGCCACGGCTTCCGCACCGGGTCTTCCGGCAGAAACCGGCAGATATTTAAAAGATACACCAACAGCCACGGGAACAAGCACAGGCAGCATGCCGGGAAGAATCATCTCCTTTAAAGCCCCTCTGGTAACGATGTCCACGCAGCGACCATAATCCGGCTTGGAAGTTCCTTCCATTATCCCCGGATCAGATAGAAACTGACGTCTTACTTCATTAATCACGTAATAAGCAGCCCGCCCTACCGCTCGAATGGCAAAGGCGCTAAAAACGAAGATTAAGGCAGCACCGATCAGAGCTCCCACAAATACGTGAATACGGGTTAAATCCACCTGAACGGGGAGCCCGGTAACCTTTTCCACTTCATCCAAGTATGCGCTGAACAGCAGGAAGGCAGCCAAAGCAGCACTGCCTATGGCATAACCTTTGGTCAGCGCTTTGGTGGTATTTCCCACGGCATCCAATCTATCCGTTTTCCTTTTGATCTCTTCGGGAGCTTTGGACATCTCTATGATACCACCGGCATTGTCCGTTATGGGACCGAACGTATCCATGGCTAAAACGTAAGCACAAGGTGCCAGCATACCCATGGTGGCGATGGCGGTGCCGTATAGACCTGCTCCGCTTACATCGGGCAGAGCTGCCCGGCCGCAATAGTATGAACCCAGCAAAGCAGCGGAGATAACGATCACCGGCATTCCGGTACATTCCAATGCCACGGCAAAACCGGTGATGATATTGGTGGCTGCTCCGGTCTGTGACGCCTCGGCTATTGATTTGACCGGACGGAATTTGTACTCGGTGTAATACTGGGTGATGTAGACAAAAGCCAAAGCGGTTAAGAGACCGATCACCCCGGCAAAGAAAAACCACAGATTGCTTCCCAAAAGCTTCCATACGGCTATATAAAAACCGATCATAGCCAGAATCGTGGTTACATAATAACCCCTATTCAATGCCTTCATGGGGTCCTCATTCTCTTTGACCTTTACCACCAGAAGCCCCACCATGGTTGCAATAAGCCCGCAGGCACGGGCAAATAAGGGAAATAGGATTCCCCCCAAGCCAAACTTGGGATATAAGGCGACGCCCAGGATCATAGCCCCTATGTTCTCCGCAGCGGTGGATTCAAACAGATCCGCACCCCGGCCGGCACAATCCCCGACATTGTCTCCCACCAGGTCTGCTATAACCGCAGGATTCCTCGGATCGTCCTCGGGGATACCCACTTCGACTTTACCCACCAGATCCGCACCGACGTCCGCTGCCTTGGTGTAGATTCCCCCTCCCAGTTGGGCAAACAAAGCCACAAAGCTTGCCCCGAAGCCAAATCCGACTATTTCAAGGGGGACATGGGTGGGATTCTGCATTCCACCGTAGAGGTAAAACAATCCCCCTACTCCCAAAAGGCTCATCCCGACCACGAACAGACCGGAGACCGCACCACCGTGGAGTGCCAGTCTCAATGCCCGGTTCAGGCTGGTTTGCACTGCAGCAGCCGTTCTCACATTCGCCCGAATGGAAACAAACATTCCTATATATCCGGCAACAAGCGAACAGGCAGCCCCGATAATAAAAGCCAGGGTGACCTTCCAGTAGATGCTGGGACCTAAACTGCGGATATTGGGGCTGTTGCTGAATTTATAAAAAATCAGGATGACTGCCGCCAAGATCAGAGTCAAAAATATAATGGTGCGATATTGCCTTCTCAAAAAAGCCTCTGCTCCCTCTTTTATCGCATCGGAGATCTCCAGCATCTTGGGAGTACCGGTATCGGAACGAATTACCCTCCGGGCTAATCCGATCGCAAAAAGCAATGCCAAGATCGATATGCAGAAAATTATATAGATCATTTATCTCCCTTCTTCCGGTGGTAGTGTTAAAGAAGAATCATTTGAGAGTTTTCCCTATATTCCATTTGATTCACCCGTCCGCTGTAGGTTTGTCTGGTCTATCTCCGATTGCTATTTAAGGTTCTCAATCGAATTCTTATCCTAACGTGAAACACACAGGGAACCATATCCCGAAAGATAAGTCGCTTCAAAAGATTTAATCAAAGTTTTATTTTATCTGCCAAATCGCCGATGAAGGGGATTTTCCAGTCCTGTCCCTGAAGGGCAAAGAATATCCCGGCAGCAGCTGCAGCCAGGCAAAGTAAGATAACCAATCCCCAGAAAATGAAGTTGATCTCAGGCAGAAGAAAGATGGCGGCAATGATCTCGATGACGAAAAGGATCAGTCCCTGTTTCCCGTGTTTTACGGCAAAGGGATTTTCCCGCATCTTCACTAAAGGAACAAAACACATGAAGGGGATGTAACCCAATATCGCCGCTGCCTTCCCCTCCTCGATCAGATCCTTTCGCTTCTCTTCATCCATAACCGGCGGAGTGGTTTCTTTATTTTTCTGTTCCCCTTCACCCTGTCCCAGAGTTTGCTCAGACATCCTACCTCCTGATTTACATTCGGATCCTTCAGTCAAATATCAATCCATTTACAAAACTTCTCACACTTCCCAGAATATTAAAGCCTTGTTTTGCCCGGGCAGATCGAATTTTATGGCATCCACGCTGGGCCATCTCTCCATTTCATTCCCCTCCCTCTCCCCTATCAATTGAAACTGAACCGCTTGTTGCTGCCTGAACTCGAAGAGGTGTATGGGGACTGCTATTTCCATGATTTTAGAGAAAGCAAATTTCAGCTCAGCAGAAATTAGTTTCCATTCGTTTTCGTCGATCTTCCGCAAAAGAGAAGCTCTCCCCGGCTTAATGATGATTTTATATCGTGACGGCTCCAAAATCTCAAGCACCATCTCATAATTACCCTGTTGGAATTCCTCCGGGGAAACGGTCAGATCCATTCTGAAATAAAGCTTTTGGTCATCCGAACCAAAGTATATTCCGGAAATCAAAGAAGAGGTCTGATGCATGGTACCACCCGCCTTCAGAGGATCATAGAATCCCGCTTGCTGCCATTCGTAGTAATGGGTTTTTTCTCCATCGATCACCGGCTTGACATAGCCGGTGGGTGCAAGAAAATAGGTGTTAATGAACTTGGCTTTGATGGGAAGATACAGTTCCTCCGGAGGATCCTGATCCATCAACTCATATACGAATAGCAGGTGAGACCGGAACATCCGGTCGAACTCCTCTATCCCCTCTGCCTGATGCTCGTCTCCATACCACCAGTTCCAGTCACTGCCTTCCGCCACATATATCTCCTTCCATGCCTGCCGGAGGATTTCCCGGGCTTCATCGCTTTTTCCTTTTTGCATTTCAAAATCGACCAATGCATTCCGGGTTTTGGACAACAGATCCCAGGCTAAATTGTCCTCCGGATGTCCGATCCAGATCCTGAAGTTATGATTTATCCAAGAACCGGGAAAAAGGTGAGGCAGTTTAAGGGGTTGGGCTTGAGTCTTCAATAATTCACTCACCGTGGCAGTACGAAGCAGCTTGTCGTCGGAAAGTCTGGAATAAAGCGCTGATAGAAAATCGTGACCATCGTTCTTATAATATTCCCAGCAATTTTCCCCATCCAGAATGATAACCGCAGCCGAAGATGATAACTCATTCTCGGGTATGTTGTTTCTGATCTGGTGCAATCGCTGGATAAAGTCGTCAGCAGCCGCTTCAGCATCCCAGCTGGAGTAGACGAAACCGATCAGATCGGACAGAGTATGGTCCCGGAACAGTATGGATAGTTTTTCGTTTCCTGCCTTAATCTGGTAAGATTTGTAGAGCGGACTGGACCCCTGGCTGGTACCCTTGCCATCCTCTCCCTTCTTCATCAACAGACTAAGATACAATATCTCCTCGTCCGTAGCTATCCATTTAATTCCAGATTTAGCCACAAGCGGGACGATCGTTTCACTCACGCTCCCTTCTGGGGGCCACATGCCATTAGGTTTTTTTCCGAAGATCCTCTCATATAATTTGATTCCCCAGTCTATCTGGGCTTCCACATCCTCCGGATGAGAGAATCTGTTTTCCGGCAGCTGAATGTGCGGAAGGGCAATTTGGGCTTGGTTGGTATCACACAACAAGGGCATGATGGGATGAAAATAAGGAGAAAAGCTGACCTCGATCTGCCCTTTCTCCTGCATAATTTTGTATTGGGGGAGGATTCTTCCCATTATCTCCCTTTGCTTTAAGATTAATTCTGTTTTCTCTTCCTCGGTGAAATTCTCCCCTTTTTTCATCAACCGGGAGATCAGGGCATCCCCTCTGAATATGGGATCTATCCAGACTAAATTGGACCAGACCTGCAGATCCAAAAAATCCTGGGTTTGAAAATCGAGGATTTTGGATTTCACCCCTGGGGGATCGTTCCCCTTTTTATCCATAAGCTGATGATATCGGGGGTAAGGATGAATCATGGTGGCGGGATTGCAGCTGAAGAAACTTGAAAGCATCTTCACTTTTTCCGCATCAGTTAAGTCGGAAGCGGGTCTTTCGGTAAGAAGCAGATGCTCGTCATAAACCTGATTCTCTGCGTAATCCTGGATCTGCTCCACCAATGAGGGGACCAGATTAAAGGTTTGGTGTATTTGAGGGAATTCCTCCAGAACCGCTACCATATCGTAATAATCTTTCAATCCGTGCAGTCTCACCCAAGGCATCTGATATCGGTTGGTCCGGGTGTCCTTATAATATGGCTGATGCATGTGCCAAAGGAAGGCAACCGACAACACCTTTTGACCTTTAACTATTGATTTCGCGGACCTTTTGAATGATTCTTCCCCTTTTGTGGTCATAGTGAATTATTTGAATACCTGTGATATCGGTTAGAGATATTCCGAAAATTGTATCTTGGCCTGATAAACCTCCTTGGAGTCGGGATACTCTTTGATCAGTCTATTCAGCATCTCCCTGGCTTTATCCTTTTGACCCGCCCTAAGGTAGGCACCAGCAGCCCCTAAAAGGTACTGGGGTGATAAGAAACCCTGGGAATCCATCGAAACCGCCTTAACATAGTTATCCCCCGCTAAAAGGTAACTTCCTTTCTGCATGTAACAATCCGCAATCCCTGCCTGTGCCGACGCCGCCATGTTTGGGTCGTCTCTGTATTTATCCAGTGATTTCTCAAAAAAAGATTGTGCCTGGTTGTAGTCCTTGGCATAATAATAGGCGGAAGCCAACAAAAAAGTTGCCCGCTTGGCACTTTCCGTGCTGCCAGATTGATTGATTATCTTTTGAAGATCACTCACCGCCGTTCCCAAATCTCCAGTTTGAAGCTCCATCCCTGCTTTTCCCAACAACTCGGCGGCATTCTGTTCCCTTTTGCTTTTGGAGGAAAAAACAAAAAACACTATTACTCCTACCAGAATCACCCCTCCCGCTACCATCAACACCTGGTTCAAGTGTTCCCGGATCCATTCGTTCAACTTAAAAGTGAAGGTAACAAACTTGTCCTCTTTTATCTCTTTTTTGGTTATCCTGTGCGGACACATTCAATCTCTCCTTGTTTGAAAGCCATATGATTCCATTTAAAGCGCTTGATCCATCTGTCGGGTTGAATATATCTTTAGATTTTTAAGTTAAAAATAATTCTGCGTTATGCAAGTGATTTCTTTACCCATTAGGGGGATAACAGGAGTTCAATGGGCTGTTTATGGGTAAGTCTATTTTACATAAAAAAAGCGAAGCCCTCATCCCGTTTCGAGCGGGGACTTCGCTTTTTTATTTAATCTTGTTTTTTAGAAGAAGCCAGTAAAACTAATCATAATTCGACTGTAATGGATATTGGTTTCTTTATTGGAAAAAGTATGCTTATAAATCTCCTCGAGGAGTTTCTTATTCCCCGGGTCAAAAGTGATCCAGGCAGTGGAGGTCTCTTTATTAACATCGGGATAGGTGGCATATTCCAGCGTAAAGTCCAGTTTTATCTGAGTCCAAGCCAAACCGGTTCCCACGGTAATTATGTTTCCGTTGACCCAGGATCCCTGATTGGTTCCATTATTGGATTGAACAAAAGCGGGTGAGTAGACAGTGTCGCTACCGATGATATATTGGTTCAGTCGTAAATATACCTCGCTGGGATTAACCGATGCAGTAAAGGGTTGAGGATCATTTCTGTATCCCAGCCTTAAAGGCACTTTTCCGAACTTGGTATTGA
>JBDROD010000216.1:0-6148 GCA_043810415.1 Candidatus Zixiibacteriota bacterium
TACAAATTGCATCTTTGGCATAACTAACATGATAAAAAAATTAGATCGTCAGTTCTATGATCGTCCCACTCTGAAAGTAGCGAAAGAACTTTTGGGAAAATATCTGGTGGTAAAGATGAATGGAGAAATCCTTTCAGGGAAAATAGTGGAAACCGAAGCATATATAGGTTACAAGGACCCGGCCAGCCATGCGTATCGGGGCATGACTCCGCGAAACAGCGTTATGTTTGGTGATCCCGGATACGCCTATGTTTATTTCACTTATGGGATGCATCATTGCCTGAATTTAGTAACCGAGAGAGAGGGATACCCGGCAGCGGTGCTGATACGGGCACTTGAACCGACAAGCGGGATAGAGTCGATGAAGAAAAGAAGGAAGCGCAAGGATCTGAAAGATCTCACCAGCGGACCGGCAAAGTTGTGTCAGGCTCTGGGAGTTGACCTGAAATTGAACGGGACGGATCTGTGTTCTGAGATCCTCTATGTCGAAGACAGGGGAGAAACTATAGAAAAAATCGGTTCTTCTTCACGTATAGGTATAACGGAGGAGAATAAGAGGAAGTGGAGATTCTTTATCCGGAATAACGAATTCGTTTCAAGGTGAATCCTGTTTCACCTATGCTTATAATGTACCAAATTTACGCTACTGCTTATTAACTCTAGCACCAGATAAAATACTAAACTGAGGATTGTTGATTTGGATAGAATAATCAGTCTATTGATAATCGCACCACCCATTCTTTTCGCCCTGACGGTACATGAATACGCACACGGGTGGGTAGCATATAGATTTGGCGACCCGACGGCTAAAAATGCCGGAAGGTTAACCTTGAATCCGCTTTCTCATCTTGATCCCCTCGGAACCATCATGCTCTTTGTGATTCATCTGGGCTGGGCCAAACCGGTGCCGGTCAATCCCTATTACCTGCGTAATCCCAAAAAGGACATGATCTGGGTATCCTTAGCCGGTCCGGGAGCCAACATCCTAACGGCTTTGGCGTGCGGGCTTATCATCCGTCTGATTCATCCGATGTCCGGTTATCTTATGTTTGGATCATCTTCATTCAGTGTATTAGCATTGATGCTGGTATACGGGATGATGATAAATCTGGTTTTGGCATTTTTCAATTTGATTCCCCTGCCTCCCCTGGACGGGTCCAAGATATTGATGGGTTTTCTACCGCCTCAATATGAATACAAGATGGAACAGCTGGAAAGATTTGGTCCGTTCTTATTGATCGGGATCATCATGGTTACTAGTTTCGCCGGAATTCCCATTTTATCGTGGATCTTAAGCCCTTTTGTTAGCTTCTTTTCCTACCTTTTTGCCGGTGCGGATTTTAGCAGGTTCTTTTAAAATACGGTCAACGGTATGAACCATAAGGTTCAAACCACTGGATTGAAGGATCAAGAGTCTAATAGTTCAACTTCGCTTACCATCTTTAACGGATTAAACGGATGAAGGAACCAAGAGAGTATTGTTTTCATATCCCCGACCTTAAAATCCGTTTGTTTCCGGCTGCGCTCCTGCTATTGATTTGGATCGGTCTATTGATTACAAATTGTGCTCCCAAACCCAAGATACTCCCTCAAGACAGAACTCCGGAAAACGTACTGCGATGTGTCCAAAAGAACAGAATCGAGTTCACCAGTCAAGCCTGTCTTTTAAATCTTCGATTGAAGGGAAAAGAGGCGAAATTTTCCGGAGAAGTTGAGATATTTTACCAAGCTCCGGACTCTTTTGCCTTTTATCCCCGCTCCTTTTTAGGGGCGGACATTTTCAAAGCCGTGGGGGCAGCTGATACTCTCACCGTTTATTTCCCAGGGGAAAACCAATATTTCTCAGGTGAAATCTCCGATCTGGAAAACACCCGACTGTGGAGTTGGAATATTCCCTTTCAAATGTTGCTGAACTTGATTTTGAGAAAAGAAGGTTTGATGGAACCGGAGGTTCAATTTGCAGGTAAAACCGAGAAGTATTTTGTATATAGATACGAGGATGAAGACTGGATAAAAGAATATCATGTGGATGCGGAAAGATGCCGATTAGTAAAAACAAGTCTGACGCAAAAGTCCGGCGGGGATAATTATCAGATAGAATACAAAAGTTATACAAAATACGACTCATATGAGGTGCCGAGAGTGGTGAAAATTATCTCCTCAGGACAGGAAAATGCTTTAATCAAATACGAGGAAAGAAAGTTCAATTTATCCATACCGGCGACCAAATTGAGACTGCAGATACCAGCAGACAGCAAAAGGGTAGATCTGAGGAGCCAGGAGTCCGAATAATCAGAAGCACTGGTGGACTGTAACATAAGTTTAGGGTATGGTAGTTGTAGCAATTTATTGCCACGACCTTTAGGTCGTGGAATGGAGTGAACCCCCTCCACGCTCCTATGGGCTTTAGCCCATAGATCGACTTATTCAGGATGGTGAGGGAATAGAGCCATAGATTTCCCTGTTTTAATAGTGAATAGATTTATGTTACAGAGCATTAGACCGTTCTATGGGGGTGAGGGTTTCGTTTTGGACAGATTTAACGTTGACAATTTTCAGAAACTATGATATAATTGGGAATCATTGGAACGTTGTCGGATAGGTTGAGTGGCTCAAAAAGAGGAGAACTTTCAGATGACCAGTAAATGGACAAACGTGGTTTTTATCATTCTAATAGCAGCCGTATCGATTCTGGTTTATTACAACACCATAAGAACCGGATTTGTGGGAGACGACGTGCCGCTCATCTCCAGTCAGACAGATTTTCTTAAAGACTGGGGTAACCTGAAAACCGTTTGGGACAAACCCTTCCCCGCAGAGACTTACGAGCCGATTCCTTTTTATCGTCCGTTAATAACTTTGGTCAATTTCATTAATTATCACTTCTCCCAAAAAGCAGCCCATGGTTACCACCAGGTGAATGTTGGTTTTCATACAGCCAACGTCATATTATTATACCTCTTGATATTTCTGATATTCAAAAACGAGCTGCTTTCGCTTTTCACTTCTCTTTTCTTCGCCGCTCATTCCATTCACGTCAACTCGGTGGTCTGGATTTCGGGACGCACCGACGTAATCGCTTGCTTCTTTTTGCTTCTGACGGCGATCTTATTCGTTAAAAGAAAGGATCATAGGGGTGTACCCCGAATCTTGCTTTTTGCAGGATCGATTATCGCATTTATACTGGCACTTTTCTCCAAAGAGATCGCATTCGTTCTCCCCTTATTTTTGTTCGTCTGGGACTGGCTATCCGAGGAGGGAAAGCTGAAAAGGAAAATCCTCCCTTACCTTCCGTTTGCGCTGGTGACCATTTTATACCTGATTTGGAGGGTATCGGTTCTAGGTAATTTGGGGACGGGAAAGTCATATACCACAGCTAATGTGTTTCAGAGATTCCTCACCCTCTTTCCCATATATTTTTATTATTTCAAAAAATTCACCTTTCCGATTTTCCTCAATTTTTCTCCCCGAGTCTTAACCGTTACCACGATTTTTAGCCTGAAGTTCTGGGGAGCGTTGGTTTTCTTTGCCGTGATTTTGGCTTTGGGACGCACGTTGCGGAAAACGGTCAAGCCGGTTTCCTTTGGAATATTCTGGATATTGGTAACTTTGATACCCGTCTTAAATTTAGTACCCCTTTATGCTTCGGTCAAAGAGTGGTGGGGGTATATTCCCTCGATCGGATTCTGCCTGATTTTAGGTCAGGTGGCAGTTTGGGGAATTAGCTGGGACAAAAGCTGGTTCGATATCCGATTGCCCCATCGAAAGCCCAAGGGAGAAATCGCGATTGAAACTGAACCATCAGCCAGCATGGCGGCAGCCACACCCGAGGGAGGTGCAATTCCCGATTCCCCTGAGGCATCAGTCGGGGGGGGATCGGAATCGGCACCAAAGAAATCATTTCATTTTCCCGGGAAAATAGTGATAAAGGCGGGATATGCTGTAGCTTTGCTGTTTGCGTTGATCCTCATTTTCTATGCTTTTACCATCAAAAGCAGAGGCAGAATATTCCGGAACGATTATCATCTCTGGACCAACACCACCCAGACAGCCCCATACGATGCGGTAGCTCAAAATGCCATCGGGGTCATCCTTAAAAGAAAAAACGTTCCACGCTGGGCTAAGATGGCTTTTCGAAGAGCAGTGGAGGCGGATTCCAATTATGCCGAGGGGCGGAACAACTTCGGAAGCAGTCTGGAGATGTCGAACCAGGAAGACTCGGCTTTGGTGCAGATCAAAGCCGCCATACGGCTTGATCCGGGATTTGTCGATGCCTATAACAACCTGGGGATCGTTTACGGTAAAAAGATGGAATATGATTCGGCCATAATAGCGTTTCAGCGTGCCGTTCAGCTGGATTCCACGTATTATCTGGCCAGCAAAAACTTAGGTTTAGTCTACGAAGACATGGAGAATTTTCCGAAGGCATTGGAATATTTAGAAAAGGCTTTGAGGTTTGCTCCTAACCTGGATGAGGTAAATGCCATAAAAAAGGAGATCAGCCAAATCCGGGTAAGAGGTTATTGATCCTTTAACGTGGTCTGAATTGCCGGTCAGGACTTCTTTGGGGAAGCATAAACGGCCATTTCCGCAACGGGGGAAGAAGATGGTTAATCCATCCTGTTTTAGGGGGGAGTTGGAGCAACAAGAGGAGAGATTTCTAGCTCCCTTTGCTGCCAAAAGCAGCGAAAGCCAAGGTCGAAAATATCCGGAAGAGAACCACCCCTACCGGACCAATTTTCAAAGGGACCGGGACCGGATAATCCACTCTACCGCTTTCCGCCGTTTGGAATACAAGACCCAGGTTTTCGTCAACCATGAGGGGGATCATTACCGCACCCGCTTGACCCATACCATCGAGGTGGCACAGATTTCGCGCTCCGTCGCCCGGGCTTTGAGACTAAACGAGGATTTGGCCGAAGCCATCGCCCTGGTGCACGATGTGGGACATACCCCCTTTGGTCATGCAGGCGAGGAAGCCTTGAACGGGATAATGAGGGATCACGGCGGTTTTGAGCACAACCGGCAAACCCTTCGGGTGGTAGACATTCTGGAGGATAGATATCCCGATTTCCCGGGACTTAATTTAACCTACGAGGTGAGAGAGGGGATAATAAAACACGAGACTTTGTATGACCACCCTATCCCTAATGAGTTTTCTCCCCGGGATAATTCGACGCTGGAATGTCAATTGGTGAATGCGGCAGACGAGATAGCGTATCATTGTCACGACATAGACGACGGTTTGGCTTCGGACGTCTTGAAAGGGGAAGAGTTAAGTCAGATCACCATCTGGGGTGATCTAGCCAGAGATCTGGAGAAGCGATACTCCAAGCTTACCCCGACCCAGAGAAGACATCAGATGGTGCGAATGCTGATCAACTTCGAGGTTTCCGATCTAATAGGGGAGACCACTCGAAGGATTGAACTTACCAAAATCGGAACACTAGAGGATGTTCGAAAGGCCAAAGATAACCTAATCAGTTTTTCGGATGATACCAAGCGGTTGAACCTTGATCTGAAGCAGTTTCTGTTTGATAAGATGTACCGTCATTATCGCATGATTCGGATGGCGGACAAAGCCAAAAGGATAATCCACCAGCTTTTCGAAGTGTATTTGGAAAACACCGATCAGCTTCCCCCCTCGTTTCACCACCGGCTCGAGGACGAGAACAAGATGCAGTTGATCTGCGATTACATCGCCGGCATGACCGATAGATTCGCCCTGCAGGAATATAAAAAGCTGTTTGATCCCTTTGAGAGAGTTTGATAAGATTTGTGTCAGGAGTTTACTCCTGACACAACACGAAAAGGAGTGCACAAGCTTGTTGGAGCGAAGCGGAAATCCCGCTTGGCAGGACTTGTGCAGCGGAAGCCTTGCTTCCGCACTCTAAAGGTATTACTTGAGTACAATGGTTTTAAAGCTGAAAGAACTACACCGAGAAGCTCATGCTTTTAATTAAGCAAGAAGTGAATAATGAAGGGAGAGATTTATGATTCAACTTAAAGAAAAATACGTTGTGGATGAAAAAGGGAAACGGGTGGGGATAATGCTTGACATAAAGCAATATTCCAAAATCTTAGAGGCTTTAGAGGAGCTGGAATCGATCCGGGAATACGATAAGGCAAAAGCATCCAAAGATAAGCC
>JBDROD010000217.1:0-6228 GCA_043810415.1 Candidatus Zixiibacteriota bacterium
CGCTCGTCAGCATGGAGTATTCACTAAAAATCGAAAAACAGGAACAATTCTATGAAGCCAGGCTGTTGCCGCTTTCTGAAAACCAGATCATCGTCATTGTACGGAACATCACTGAGCGAAAAAAAGCGGAGGAGGCACTACGGGAAAGCGAAGAGCGTCTGAAACTGGTGGTGGAGGGGGCTGAGCTGGGCACTTGGGACCAAAACATGATAACCGGAGAGGTGGTCCGCAATCGCCGTTGGGCGGAAATGCTCGGCTATACTTTAGAGGAGATCGAGGCACATACGGATGCCTGGAAAGCCCTTATCCATCCCGATGACTTGCCTACGGTCGAAAGGATCACCCAAGACCACAGGGCTGGTCGCACGCCATTTCTCAGATGCGAACATCGTATGAGGACGAAATTAGGCGAATGGAAGTGGATACTCAATTGCGGAAAAATCATCGAGCGGGACCGGGAGGGGAGACCGATCCGGGCGGTAGGTACCCATACAGACATCACCGACCACAAACGTACAGAAGAGGCATTGCTGCAGTCGGAGAAGAAATATAGGACCTTGGTAGAATATGCCCATGAAGGAATCGGGCTGGTCGATAGCGAAGAGAATTTCATCTTGGTAAATCAAGCGTTTGCCGATGCTCTGGGTTACGAAAAGGAAGAGCTTTTGGGTCTCAACGTGAGTCGTCTTTGCGATGAAGATCAATTTGCTATATTTCGAATGGAGACTGAGAAAAGGATACAGGGGAAATCTTCCAGGTACGAAGCCAGACTGTATACTAAATCCGGTGCGCCAAAGGACTTCAGCATGTCAGCTGCCCCCCTCTTTGATGAAAAAGGATCCTTTATCGGGACTCTCAGCCTGCTGGTTGACATTACCGAAAGCAAGCGGGCAGAGGAGTTACTGCGTACCAACGAAGCCCAACTGTCCAACGCCATGAAGATCGCTAAACTGGGATACTGGGAATATGAAGTAGCCAAAGACCTGTTTACTTTCAACGATCACTTTTACTCGATTTTCCGAACGTCGGTCGAAAAAGTAGGTGGCTATACGATGTCGTCAGCCCGTTATGCCCAACTGTTCGTACATCCCGACGATGTGGCGGTAGTCGTTACCGAGACTCGGAAAGCCATCGAAACCACCGATCCCCACTTCAGCCGTCAATTGGAACATCGCATCATCTATGCCGACGGCACGACCGGCTATATTGCTGTCCGCTTCTTCATCGTCAAAGATGATCAGGGTCGTACGATCAGGACGTACGGCGCGAATCAAGATATCACTGAGCGTAAACGGGCGGAGGAGAATCTGAGAAAAGCCAAGGAACAGGCAGAGGAAGCCAACCGGTTAAAAAGCGAATTTTTAGCCAACATGAGCCATGAGATTCGCACCCCGATGAACGCCATTATAGGCATGACCGGTATCACACTGGATACTAACCTCTCCAGCGAACAGCGCGAATACTTGAGAATCGTCAAGGAAAGCTCCTATTCCCTGCTGGGATTATTGGACGATATTCTGGACCTATCCAAGATAGAAGCAGGTCGGATTGAACTTGAAAATATAGATTTTGACTTGCGGGCTATGATGGAAGGTGTGATTGATACCTTGATCACCCGGGCTTCCCCCAAAGGACTGGAGCTGGCTTGTTCTATCGATTCTTCGGTTCCCCCGTTTCTCCGGGGTGATCCGGCAAGATTGCGGCAGACTTTGATAAACCTGGGGGGAAACGCTATTAAGTTCACCGAAAAAGGAGAGGTTGTAATTCAAGTTGAACTTCAAGCAGAGACAGAAGTGCACGCGACTCTCCTCTTTTCTGTCACGGATACGGGGATAGGCATCCCTGAAGATAAAACCGCTAAGATATTTGAAAGCTTCACCCAGGCGGACGGGTCCACCACCCGTAAATATGGAGGCACCGGCTTAGGCCTATCCATCTCCAAACGGTTGGCCGAGCTGATGAAAGGACAGATCGGGGTGGAGAGTCAACCCGCTAAGGGTAGCCGGTTTTGGTTTACCGTAAACCTGGAGAAACAAACAGGATTGAAGGAAATCCGTCCGCTGGTCATATGCAATCCGCAGGGGTGCCGGATATTGGTAGTCGACGATAACCAGACCAACCGAACTATTTTGACCAAAACGCTGGAATCATTCAAGTGTGTTCCCCAAGCGGTGGAAAGTGGCAAGAAGGCTATTCAGATACTGAAACAGAATTATAATCAAAAGGACCCCTTTGATTTGATCTTGCTCGACATGCAGATGCCGGAGATGGACGGGGAAGAGACTTTACGGCTCATTCAAAGCGATCCTAAGATCAAACAGATACCGGTGGTGATTCTCACCTCCATCGGCCAACGGGGAGACACTGCCCGGCTGGAAGCATTGGGTGCGTCCGGGTATCTTCTCAAGCCGGTAAAACAATCTCAATTATTTGACACCCTTATCACTATTTTGAATAAAAAGAAAGCTAAAGCAGAAACCTGGCTCGGCCCAATAATCAACTCGGACATTGTCTCAAAACAGGAACGTCAAGGAATACGCCTGCTGGTGGCAGAAGACAATCCCATGAATCAAAAGCTGGCTGTTATCCTGCTCAATCGCGCAGGTTTTTCCGTGGAAGCAGTGGAAAACGGGAAACTGGCTATTGAAGCGTTAAAGAAAAAGGTCTATGATCTGGTTTTCATGGATGTACAGATGCCGAAAATGGACGGCTTGGAAGCCACCAGAGCCATTCGCGAGATGGAAGGCGCTAGGCAGCATACGCCGATCATTGCCATGACCGCTCATGTTATGAAAGGAGATCAGATAAGGTGCCTTGAAGCAGGAATGGACGATTATATCTCCAAACCGATAGAACCAGAGACGATTTTCAAAGTGATAGAAAAGTGGACCAAACCATCTGGAATTAAGGAAAGGATATCCGCGGTTGAAGAATCAAAAGCAAGGAAACATGATCCGGATATTCCCTTAGATATGGAAACCGCTCTTAAGCGTTTGGATGGAGACATAAACCTCTTCAAGGAACTAGTGTCGGAATTTTTATACCATGCATCTGAGCAGGTAAATATTATGGAGGAGGCGATAAAGAAAGGGGATAGTAAGTTGTTAGTAAGGGAAGCACATACCATTAAAGGTGCGGCAGGCAATCTGGGCGCTAATAACCTGGCCGGCTCCGCCCTGAGGTTAGAGCAAACGGGACGAACGGGAAATCTGGACAAGGGAGAACATCTGATCGCAGATTTGCAAAAAGAGCTAGAGCGTTTGGATGAATACGCCCATCAATCGCTGGGGATAGAAAGTACGGAGAAACTTGATGTTAAAACCGAGGGGATCTGAAACTTTGGGATGAAAATGAAAATACTTATAGCTGAAGATGACGAAATATCCAAGAAAATGTTGCAAACCATCCTGATCAAGGAGGGGCACGCTATTGTAGCCGTTGAGGATGGAACAAAAGCGCTGGAGGCGATCCAAAAGAGCATGCCGGATATGCTCATCACCGACTGGATGATGCCCCAGCTGGATGGTCTGGAATTGTGTCGTCGCGTTCGGGCGTCACATCTCCCGCGTTACGTTTACATCATCCTTCTGACGGCGCTAACCGATAAAGAGAAGATCACGGAAGGTTTGAATGCCGGAGCGGATGATTACGTGACCAAACCTTATGATCGGACCGAGCTTCTAGCCCGGGTGAGATCGGGTGAGCGGGTGATTCAGCTGGAGAGATCTCTCCGTCAAAAGAACGCAGAGCTAACCGAGGCTTTGGTCCAGGTAAAACAGCTCAAGGGACTTTTGCCTATCTGTATGTACTGCAAGAAAATCAGAAAAGATACGAACTACTGGCAACAAATAGAACAATACTTGGTGGAAAATTCCGAAGCTGATTTCAGCCACAGCATCTGCCCGGAATGCATGGAAGAGCATTTCCCCGATTCTTCCAAAAGGAAAAAAGAGAGAGAAATAGAGGCAGGTAAATAAAATATTATCCCCTTTCCTCAATACTCCCTAACCTTTATCCTACGAAGCATGCATCTACATCTTCCCGAGGGCATAAGCTAAACCGTTCTGAGCAAATTGGAGAAGTAAAAGTGTTTTATTGTGGACGCTTTTAATCTTTTGCGGCGGACAGCGGACGGCAGACAACGGACTATCTTTTCTTATAAATATGATCTCCCACTCTTCTCATCCACTCCAGCTCCTCCGGAGACATTGAATCCATTTTCAAAGTGTCAAGATTTTCTTTAGTCTGCTCGATATTTTTGGGAGCGGAAAGACAAACGTGAACCGAGGGGTGGGAAAGTACGAAACGGTAGCAATCGGTTGCCCGCGGGACATTCTCCCCTTTCGGAAGGTATCTAGGTGGTAAAAGTTTTGTCCAGCAGGTAGCTGTATAGTTGACTATTCCCGGTCCCTCCTCTTGGGGGAGGAGCGGAAAGACATCTTTTTCTGCCCCTCGATGAACCGCATTATAGCGGATGTGATATAAATCGAATACCTTCTCCTTCTCCACTTGTGCATATCTGGATCGGAGATGGCACGCCAGCCCAAGATGGTGAACCAGCCCTTTTTCCTTTAATTCCAATGCAGAATCGATAGCTTTTTGATTTGGTCTTCGTCTGAAAGTGCTGAATAATAGGATGTCGGCATAATCCAGCTGAAGCTCTCTTAATACTTTTTCCACACCTTTTGGAATGAGCCCTTCTGAGGGCCAATAATTCTGAACCGTCACCACCATTCTCTCTCTGTTCTTCCTCGCTAGACGCCTGATCGTCTTTCCCATCCCCTGCATCCTGAAAGCACCCCAATAGAAATAGTTCACCCCCCGCTCAAAAGCTTCCTCTATTGCTTTGGCAGGGATGCCATAACCCACCCCCAACCCTAACCGCCCCACTTTCAACCCGGTCCTTCCTAAGATCGCAGGCTCAAAACTCATAAACTGATCTCCCTGAGATGTTCTCCTTTGGATGAAATTTATTTCTCCCCTTATTGGGAGGGTATACGCTTTCGTCCCTCTGACAAGAGGGACTACAGGGGGTTATGACTTTATTAGTTATTCCTCATTTCATCACCACATCCACTGGCACCCCGCACTTCCTACACTTCTTATCGGTTATCCCAATCACGGATGTATGATAACCTTCTCTTTTGATCAAAAGCTCGTTGCAGGCAGGGCAGTAGGTATTGGAGGTGTTGGGGATGTATGCGTTACCGACGTAAACGTATTTCAATTTTCTTTTTCCCAAAAGAAAAGCCCTCTGTAAACTCTGAAGCGGAGTCGGAGGTAAATCCACTTTATAAGCCGGGAAATATCGGGAAAAATGCAGGGGAATCCGATCGCTTAAACCCGCTACAAAATCGACCAGCTTCTGGATCTGTTCCTCCGAATCGTTAAGGGTGGGAATGAGCAAATTGGTAATTTCTATGTGCACTTTACGTTGATAGGACAATTCTATCGCTCTTAAGATGAAAGGGAGTTTCCCTTTACAGGTGGTCTTGTAAAAATCCTCGTCCATTGATTTCAGATCAATGTTCATGGCATCGATGTATGGTAATATCTGTTTCAACGGTTCCTCATGGATGTATCCGTTGGTAACCAGAACGTTGACCAGGTTCTTTTCGTGCGCGATCTTCGCCGTATCCGTAACATACTCATACCAGATCAAAGGTTCGGTATAAGTGTAAGCGATACCCATGGAATTTTCTTTTATGGCGATTTTGACCAGATCTTCGGGTGATACAAACTCGGTCGGGGATTCCTCCTGAGAGATATTCCAGTTCTGGCAATTCTGACAGCTTAAGTTGCAGCCGTTAGGACCGGTGGAAAGGATGTTGGCTCCGGGATGGAAATGATATAACGGTTTTTTCTCCATAGGATCGATGGAGATGGAGACAAGCCGGGCATAGTTAATGGCGTATAGAACTCCTCCTTCGTTTTTCCTCCCCCTACATACGCCGATCTTACCTTCGGCGATCACACATCCCACCGGACAGAGAAGACACTGGATTTTTCCGTCTTCTCTTTTTTCCCAGAAAAGCGCTTCCTTTCTGATCATATCAATAATCCTTTAAGTTTTTTCTTATTCTTTTCATAAAGATAAAGACGATACTGGGCAAAACAAGAAGAATTTTATTTTTAAATCTCCCATTTTTAGAGAAATAGAATACCCTCTCCCCTTTGGGGAGAGGGCTAGGGCGAGGGGATAAAATAACTCCTATCGCCTCTTTCAAG
>JBDROD010000218.1:0-3622 GCA_043810415.1 Candidatus Zixiibacteriota bacterium
TTAAATATAATTCAAATTTTAATTCTGTCAATATGTTAAATTCTTGTTTTTAGTATTTTTCTGCTCAATCTCCTATTTAAAGATGTGTAGTCTTTTTGAACAGTTAAGAGACTAACTGTATAAAAATCAAATGGAAAATAATTTGCAGTTAAGTTTTTTCTCAACCAGGTCATTTAATTTCATAAAAAAGGAAAATGGAGGTATAGATATTATGATATTTTCCAGCCATCCCATACCTATATTGATTTACGTTATATTGAGTTATTTGACTTGCTTTCTTTACTTGTTTTGATTATCTATGATTTCGAAAAAAACAAAAATCAGGAGAAATGGAAATTGAAAATGAAAGGAAAAAAGGTTCTGGTAACCGGAGCAGGCGGATTTGTCGGAAGCCATCTGGTGGAGGCTTTAGTCAAGAAGGGGGCTAAGGTTACCGCCCTGGTTCATTACAATTCCAGGAACGACTGGGGGATGCTGGAGGATGTGGGAAAAAAGGTGTTGGACGAAGTGGGGGTGGTAGCTGGCGATCTCCGGGACTCCGATTGTGTCCGGATGGCGGTTTTGAGCCAGCAGGTGGTGTTTCATCTGGGAGCATTGATCGGGATACCCTATTCCTATGTAAATCCCCGGGATGTTGTCGATACCAATCTGAACGGGACTTTGAACGTCTTATCCGCAGCTTGCGATTCCGATGTGGAGAAGATAGTCCACACCTCCACCAGCGAAATTTACGGTACCGCTCAGTATGTTCCCATGGACGAGAATCACCCGTCTCATCCTCAATCCCCCTATGCCGCCAGCAAACTGGGCGCGGACCTTCTGGCTTTGAGCTTCCATCGTTCCTTCGACCTGCCGGTGGGGGTAATCCGTCCGTTCAATATCTACGGACCGCGGCAATCTGCCCGGGCTGTCATCCCCTCCATAATCACCCAGGCACTGGTTAAGGGCAAAATCAGCCTGGGTTCTGTATCTCCCACTCGGGATCTGACCTATGTGCAGGATACGGTATCAGGATTCATCTCCTTTGCTGAATGTGACGCAACCACAGGTGAGGTGGTGAACTTAGGTTCAAGCTGCGAGGTGTCGATAACTCAAATAGTGGATTTGGCCTCGAAATGCCTGGGAAAGAAAATTGAAATCGAAAGAAAGAAAGAAAGGATCAGACCCCAAAAAAGTGAGGTGGAAAGGCTATTCTCCGATTCCGGCAAAGCTAAGGAATTATTTGATTGGAATCCCCGGATAGATCTAAAACAAGGGATAAGTCGAACCATCAGATGGATAGAAAAAAATATCGAGAGATACAAAAATGGGATTTATAATATTTGAAAAGCGATTTATCGAATCTGTAATACAAAGCTTCAGTTTTATCAAACGATAAACCTAAAGGTTTATACTCCTCATGCAGGAAATCTTAATATGAAAGTTGTCATCTTAGCCGGGGGAAAAGGGAAAAGGCTTTATCCTTACACCGTAGTGTTTCCCAAGCCGCTTATGCCCGTAGGCGATTTTCCGATTTTAGAGGTGGTCTTAAGACAGCTCAAAAACTGCCGTTTGACCGACATCACGCTGGCGGTGGGGCATCTGGGTAATCTGATCCAGGCATTTTTCGGCGACGGATCCAAATGGGGGGTGAACATTGAATACAGTTTTGAGGAAAAACCCTTGGGTACGGTTGGCCCTCTAACCGGCTTAAAGGATTTGAAAAAGACATTCATCGTAATGAACGGCGACCTGCTTACCACCTTGGATTATCTCCAGCTGATTGACTACCATAAAAAGAACAAAGCCATAGCCACCATCGCAGCACAGAAAAGATCGGTAGACGTGGATTTCGGCGTCATCCAGAAAAACCAGGAGGAGCGGATGGTCAAATATATTGAAAAGCCCAGACTCTCCTACCTGGTGAGCATGGGAATCTACGTGTTTGAGCCGCAGCTACTCCCCCTCATCCCCAGAGACCGGAAATTCGATTTCCCCGATCTGATGCAGCTTCTCTTGCATATGGAGCGAAAGGTGGCCATTTATAATTCCTCAGATTTTTGGCTTGACATTGGAAGACCGGACGACTATCACAAAGCGGTGGATGAGTTCGAAAAAAACCGGAAGAAATTCTTAAAAGAATAAAAGACTCCCTTGTCCTCTCTTCATATGATAATGAAGAAGGGGATATGATGGAAAGAGCACAGGTAGTTGCTCGATTCATCATGCTCTATTTCTGACCCAATGAATTGGGCAACTACGACCCCCTAATAAGAAAAAGATCATGAAATGGAAAGTCACTTTATCTGATTTAAATTTCGACCAGCGTGAACAAAAAGCGGTAGAGCGGGTGATTAAAAGCCGGTGGCTCACCATGGGGGAAACCGTAGAAAAGCTGGAGAGGGATTTCTCCGATTTTATCGGAGCCAAACACGCCGTTGCTGTTTCCAGCGGAACCGCCGCCCTGCACCTGGCTATGAGGGCTTTGGAGATGGGACCTCAAGACCAGGTCATCGTCCCCTCCTTGAGTTTCGTCGCCTCCTCCAATGCCATCCTATATGTGGGGGCTAAGCCGGTCTTTGTGGACATAACCGGATGGGATGATTTTAACCTATCTTGTGACGATCTGGAAAAGAGGATAACCTCAAAAACTAAAGCCCTGGTAGTGGTTCATTACGGCGGTAATGTGGCAGATATGGACCAGATAATAAGGATTGCCCGTAAACACCGGCTTTACATTGTTGAGGATACCGCGCATGCCATCGGAGCTAAGTTGAAATCCGGAATGGCGGGAGCACTCGGGGATATCGGCTGCTTCTCCTTTTTCTCCAACAAGAATTTGACCACCGGTGAGGGAGGGATGATCGTAACCAACCAGGATAAAATCGCCAGAAAGCTCAAGCTCCTTCGCTCCCACGGTATGACCAGCATGACCTTAAACCGGCATCAAGGCCATGCCTATTCCTATGATGTGGTGGAGCTGGGATACAATTATCGCATGACCGAGATGTCCGCCGCTTTGGGTATCCTCCAGTTGAAAAAGTTGAAACATGCCAATAGAAAAAGAAAGGCTTTGACCGATCTTTATATGACCAGGCTCAAGGATGTGAATGGTCTTTCCATCCCGTTCAAAAATTACCCGCGTCCCTCCTCGTATCACCTGTTTCCGATACTTCTGAACCAGGAGGTAAATAGAGAAAAATTCATGGGGCTTCTGAAGAAAGAGGCAATTCAATCCAGCATCCATTATCCCCCCATTCACACCTTCTCCTATTATCGTCATATCGCCAAACTTAAGAAGACAAGACTTCCTTTGACCGAATACGTGGGGGCGCACGAGGTGACCCTCCCCCTGCACCCGCTTCTGAAAAAAGAAGACGTGATCTTTATCTGTGATAGAATAAAGCGCATTCTACCGAAAGCTTAAATGAACTTAATCGTCCTGTCTGAGCCGAAAAGAGAGTGGGATGAGTTCGTCTCGTCGCATTCCGATCTGATCTTTCACACCAGTTTATGGTGGAAAGTGTTGAAGGAGGGTTATGGGTGTCAGATGAAATATCTGGTAGCCGAAGAGGGGGGGGAGTGGCTTCTGGCTTTGCCCGGGATGATGGTGGGCAATCGCTTCTTTAAGGTCTTCTATTCG
>JBDROD010000219.1:0-3920 GCA_043810415.1 Candidatus Zixiibacteriota bacterium
TTTAGGCGGCGGATCGTTATCGTAAATCAAGGAAAAATCCAGTTTTTTCTGTTGAGCCTGAACCTGAGTTAACAGATATACTTCATCCAAAATCATCTTCAGATCAACCCCTTCCAGTTCCAATTTCATTTTTCCAGCCTCGATCTTGGCCAAATCCAGCACATCGTTTATTATGACCAACAATTGCTTGGCGCTGTATTGAGCATTACGCACGAAATCCCTCTCCTCCTCCTTGTTGATGCAATACCCGTCCAAGATCAAGCCCAAAAATCCGATAATCGAGTTTAGCGGAGTACGAAGTTCATGCGAAGTGTTGGCGAGAAATTCGCTTTTTATTTTACTGGCCTCTTCCAGTTTACGGTTTAGTTTCTGCAGAGAGTCTTTAGCTTTATGAACATCCTCAAACAAAAACGCATTCTCCACCGCTATGCCGATTTCCTTCCCGATGGATGCGAAAAATTTCAAATCTCGCTCGGAAAATCCTTTTTTCGATCTCCAGCTTAAACTCATCACCCCCAATACTTCATCTTTTGAAATCAATGGTATGGTTAAAGTCTCCACCAAATTCTCTTGCTGGATGGGGGCTCGGTTCAAGCGGTTGCAGCTCGCCATATCGAGCACCTGGGGTTGTTTGGACTTTATCACCTCCCAGCATACATATCTCTCGTGAGGTGCGTCCAACTCTTCTTGCATAAACTCCGGCGATAAACCCTGTTGGGCTAAGAGTAAAAGCTGGTTTTTGTTTTCTGGATTAACCATGAAGATCCACCCAGCAGGTGCTTGAGTTAGATCCAACATGATTCTCAGGCTTCCGTCCAGAATCTCCTTCAGTTTTAATGTTTGACTGACCTTAGAGGATATGGTGTTAAGGGCAGTCAGTTCCCGGTTGCTCTGCATTATCTCTTGCTCCATTTTCTTTTTCTCGGATATGTCCCGGCAAATCCCCAGTATCCCTGCCGGTCTTCCTTGGGAGTCTTTAATCAAAGAGGTGGTGACCAGCATGGGAAAAGTGCTTCCGTCCTTTCTGGGCTCCTCCAACTCCGCACTCCAGGATCCGTTAGCCAGAATTTGTTGTATCGACTGGTCCACCATAGTCCCATAAGACTGAGGGTAAAAATCCTTTTGATACCGGCCCAGCATCTCATATTTTTTGTATCCGTGCATTGAAGCGTGGGACGGATTAACAAAAAGTATCTTTCCTTCCAGATCCACCACCACCACTCCATCGGCGGCGGATTCTACTGCAGAGGAGAGTAAGCGCAGGGTTTCATCTGTCTTTCTCTTCTGGGTGATGTCCTCCACCATCAAGGTGTATCCGGTGAGAACCCCTCCCTCCCCCTTTAGCGGTGTGATTACCAACATTGCGGGAAAAACCTCCTTGCTTCTTCGTAAGAGCTCGGTCTCTCCTTTATATATGCCCGCCTCTCTGGTATGCTCCAGGAAGATGGGAAGGAAATCGTTGTGGGGTGAAAACAACTCTTGAACATATTTTTTCCCCACCACCTCATAAGCCTCATAGCCGAAGACCAACTCGGAGGTTTTGCTGTAGAAGATTATTCTCCCCTCGGTGCTGACGGTGATGATGGCTCGATCCACCACGCTTTTGAAAATATTCTCCAGTTGGTTTTTGGTCCTGGCGAGTTCCCGGTTCATCGAGTTTAAATCCTCCAACATTCGAGTTATGGTTTCGCCATTAACAGACAATTCTTCATTGGCTCTTCTTAGCTCTCTGGTCCTCTCCTCCACCTTTTGTTCTAATGTCTGCCCATATTCTTCCAGCTTTTCTTTAGCTACCTGTAAACTTCTGCTCATTTGATTGAAAGTGCTGGCTAAAGTCCCAATCTCATCTTTATGTTCCACCGGGACCTGAGCCCCCCATTTCCCTTCTGTCAAAAGAACTGCAACTCCGGTTAATTTGCGAATGGGCTTGGTCAAAATACTTGACAGATATCCAGCTATTATAACTCCTACCACAAGCATCAGAAAGTTCAAGCCTATAATCCACATTCTATTTTCTGCTATCTCCTTCTTGAGATCTTCTAAGCTGTAACTGAGTGTAAGCACACCAATGGTCAGTTGACCCTCCCGGATGGGGCTGACCACATGCAACAGGTCATTATCCATGAAGGAATAAACGTTGGTATCAACTTCGTTTGGCACAACCGGGGGAATATGTTGAATTGTCTCTTTTGGTGAAAAGAACAGGGTATCCTTATACTGGTAGCGCAATATCTGGACATAAGAAAGCACAGTATCCTGGAAAGCACCTTTTACAATCTCGTCCACAGACCTAAGATCGTTGAAGTCCAGGGCTGGGCTCAAATTGTAAGCCAGCATCCTCGCCATGCTTTCTCCCTTGGATTTCATCCCTTCCAAAGATGTCCTTTTTTGTTGTGCCGGGAAGAAGATCATATTGAAAACAAAAATGAATGAAAGCACCAGCAATATTGCTGCGCCTATTTTAGTTTTGATGGGCTGATTAAAAAATATACTCTTAAGCCTCATTGTTAACTTGAGCAAAAGATTCATATCTTGTCTTGTTTACAAAACCGTTAAAAAACAGATTGTAGATCAAATCCGCTCAACATTGACAACCATTATCATGATATTGTTTGTCTTTGTTAGGCTATGTCTGATCTTTTGGAATTTACTTCCCGTTCACAAACCAAGTTTTTGTTAGGGTAACTTTACCAACTTGGGTGATCAGTTCACAATTTTGCATAGTTTCAACAATTTGGCGCTAAAATCGCTTCCCTCGGCGCGGGCCGAAGGAAGATTGATCACTATCTGGGATTTCTCGTCTTCAATTCCCAACCCTACTGAAATTCCCAGGTCGACGTAGTCTACTCGTCCCGTCATGGTTAATATCTTTTTGGTTTGGGTCAGTTCTGATATCTCCTTTATGGTATGGTTGCCGTCGGATGTGATATATAGGACCATTATGTTCTTCCGGGTAACTGCATCGCCTAACTGCTTTCCCGAGATGAAACCGATTTCCACGAAACTAAAAGGAATGCCATTGATGGTCTTATCTTTATTATTCTTCAGATATTCCATAATGGAATTTTTGTTCTTCTTGGATTGATCATCATTGGGATAATATAAAACCCCAATCCTTAGAGTGTCTTTCGCTTTTCCTTCCATAGAACGATCATAGGTAAGGATCTTAAGCAACAAGGGAACCTGAATCTCCTCGGGGAGTGTCTCTGGACTAGATTCCGACTTTAAGTAAGAACCCTCCAGCATTTCATTTTGTACCAAACCAGAGGATTCGCCACCCGATTGCGCAGAAGAAAACCAGAAGCTCAAAAGGAAAACCGATACGAATGAACATATCATACGTTTTTCCAAGATATTTACAAAAGGCATGGCCCTTTTTGTCTTCTTCTTACCTATAATCTTAAAATGATATTGGATCATGGTATACTTAAAGATTTAAACTTACTCTGATGTTAAAAGTTCTTCCATCTTGTTTCATGAGCACCACCGGATAGTAATCCCCAAAAATGGGGTCGAAGATTTTCACGTCGAACAGATTTCTGATGAATAAAGAAACATCCAACACTTCGGTCACTTTTTTGAAAGCAAAGGAAAGGTTTGTGTTAACATACGATCCCGCAATCTGTCCGTCGTAAGCTTTTCTTTTATCCACGTATTGGAACTCCAAGGATGAGGTGAATCTATTTTTCACCCATTGGTAATTCAGCCCCAGATTAGCCATAAATTCAGGTGAGTTGATCAAGCGGAGACCCGTTTGTTTATCTTTCGTCTGACTATAAGAGAAATTGAAGAATCCGCCCCATCTCTCCTTTAGGCCTCTCTCCACCGAAACCTCCATTCCTTTGGCCTCAAGTCTTTCCGCGTTTCGGTATTGGAATATCACATCCTCGTATGTCCCCCCTGGATAAGCGGGATCAGTT
>JBDROD010000220.1:0-6584 GCA_043810415.1 Candidatus Zixiibacteriota bacterium
TAACCGGTGGGGGTGACTGCCCCGGTTTAAATGCTGTGATACGGGCGGTGGTGAGAAAATCGATACGCAAGTATAACTATGAAGTCCTGGGAATACTCCAGGGGTGGCGAGGTCTCATGGATTATGGATTAACCGAGGAGCTGAATTTGGACAAGGTTTCCGGTATCATTCACCGGGGAGGAACCATACTCAAAACCTCTCGGACCAATCCCTTCAAAGAAAAGGACGGCGTTAAAAGGATCCTCGAAAAGAGGATGTCCTTAGGACTCTCCGCCGTCATTGCCGTAGGAGGGGAAGACACCCTGTCGGTTGCTGCCAAGCTGCACGAGGAAGGGCTAGAGGTAGTCGGCGTTCCCAAAACCATCGACAACGATATCTGGGGAACCGATTATACATTTGGCTTTGATACTGCGGTCAACATCGCCATGGATGCCATTGACCGGGTCCACACCACTGCCGAATCTCATAACCGGGTCATGGTGGTGGAGGTGATGGGAAGGCACACCGGCTGGATTGCAATAGAAGCCGGTATTGCCGGAGGAGCGGATTTCATCTTGATCCCGGAAAAACCGGTCGATTTGAACAAAGTTTGCGATGCCATCTGCAAAAGGCATGCCCGGGGTCGGAACTTTAGCGTGGTGGTGGTGGCTGAGGGAGCCAAAATCGCAAATGAAGCAATGGATAAAAAAGAGGAAATGGTGGTGGTGCAGGACGAAAAGCTGGACGCTTTTGGTCATGTTCGGTTAGGGGGGATAGGAAAGGTATTGGCTACGGAGATCGAGAGGAGAACCGGATATGAGACCCGGTTTGTGATATTGGGATACATTCAGAGAGGCGGTACCCCGACGGCTTTTGACCGTATGCTGGGAACCAGATTCGGGGTGGCTGCTGTCGATTTGGTACACCAGGGGGAATTCGGTAAAATGGTAAGTTTGAGGGGTAATCAGATCGTTTCCGTAGACTTGAAGGAAGTAATGTCCAAAACCAAGCATATAGACGACGATTTGTACGATATGGCAGAATTGTTTTTCGGTTAACCAGATCCGAGGTTATGATAATCGCTTACAGTGCTATATCTGTTAAATCCAGGTAATCCGAACTTCGTTCAGTATAATAAGTGAAAGAGGTGAGTTTATTAGTGAAGAAATATCTGCTTATTAATTTACTGGTTTTCTGTTTTATTCTTCCCGCTTCCGGTCAAGCCAGAGATATCAGCTCTATCCAAATGATGGGGGTTCGAATGGGATTTTGGAGTGCCGTCAAGGCACAGGATATCACCAATCCCCCGGACCAGGAGATCACCACTAAAGTTACGGCGCCCTATGGGGAGATCTTCATCTCCTCCGGATTGAAAAAAGGATTCGCCCTGGAATTTTCCCTGGGAAGCTGCTACCGGGGAGAGACCAGGTACAGCGATTCTTACGGGTATTACTGGAAAAGAGTGACCATTTATCCTGTTTCAGGCGGTATAAAATTCTATCCTCTATCCTCCGTTCAAAAATCCAAATTACAGCCATATGCGGATCTGGGAGTTGCTTTTGTCTCCGGGATCGAAGACATACGCTTGGGCATTTACTCCGGACCCTACCTGCTGGTGGACGAGGGAATAAATACCTATACTACTTTTGGATGGCATGCCGGGTTAGGCGTGGATTTTCCCTTGAACCGGTTTTGGGCAGTGGGGGTCGATTTCAAATATCGGGGGGTAAATTTTAACGACGAAGTAGGCGGTTTGAAAAACTTCAGCGGGCCTCAGGTCACGCTGGGAGTCTCTTATCTGGTAAAGGGTATCTGATATTCGACCCAATAGATCCTCCAGGAAATTTAAATTAAAACGATTCTAAATCGGACTTTCTGTCCATCCAGAATAAACCCCCAAGTAAAATTTATTTGCAAATCAGAAACAGTTGTTTTATATTCTCCTGCTGTTAGATTCAGTATGATTTAGATAATTAATATAACATATAAATATTCAACTGTCCTTAAAAAGGAGGAACAGATGGCAGTAAAAGTTGGCATAAACGGTTTCGGAAGAATAGGAAGGCTGGTTTATCGTGCTGCAATGGGCAATTCCAAATTGGATATAGTTGCGGTCAATGACATCACCGATGCCAAGACCCTGGCGCATCTTCTTAAATATGATTCGGTCCATGGGATTGTGAAATCCGAGATAAAGGCAGAAGGTAATTCCATCATGGTGGACGGGAAAAAGACCGAGGTGTATGCGGAAAAAGATCCCTCCGCTCTTCCCTGGGGTAAATTGGGAGTGGAGTTGGTGGTGGAATCCACCGGCAAGTTCGCCACCGGGGCTGACGCCAAAAAGCATATCGCAGGAGGCGCCAAGAAAGTATTGTTGTCCGCTCCGGCAAAGAAATCGGACGTTCCGGTTTTAACCATAGTTCTGGGTGTGAATACCGAGAAATATGATCCCAAAGCAGAGATTCTCTCCATCGGTTCCTGCACTACCAACTGTCTGGCTCCGGTGGTAAAGGTGCTGCACGACAATTTCGGGATTGTGAGGGGTTTCATGACCACCATACATGCTTACACCAATGACCAGAAGATACTGGATCAGCCCCATAAGGATTTGCGAAGAGCCAGAGCAGCCGGGGTAAACATCATCCCCACCTCCACCGGTGCGGCAAAAGCCCTCTCCTTGGTCATTCCCGAATTAGCGGGAAAACTGGATGGAGTGGCATTGAGAGTCCCGGTAACCACAGGTTCCATTGTGGACTTTACCTGCGAGCTTTCCAAGAAAGTTGCAAAAGAGGATATCAACAAAGCCATGAAAGATGCGGCTTCCGGCAAGATGAAAGGGATATTGCAGTATTGTGAAGACCCTATCGTCTCCACGGATGTAATACACGATCCCCATTCCTCCATATTCGATGCACTATCTACCATGGTAAGCGGTGATAACCTAGCCAAGGTATTTTCCTGGTATGATAACGAATGGGGTTTCTCCTGCCGGATGGTGGAAATGCTGGAGATGATGGCGAAATAGAAGAAGCTAACTAACCTTGCTCAAGGCGGATGTTCTGGTTTCGCACTTATGAAGAACACCAATGGGAAGCAAGGGAAAATGTTATCAATAAAGGAAATTCGCCATGAAACGCTTAATTTTTCTTTCAGGCTTGATCTTCTTGGTTTTTCTTGCCGATTTCTGTTTGGCAGGGATTCCTAAGATCATCAATTATCAAGGGATGCTGACTGATAACTCTGGCAATCCCTTGACCGATACAGTCAACATAACTTTCAAAATCTACGACGATCCTACAGGAGGATACAAGAAATGGGAGGAAACTCAGAATAACGTTGGAGTTATCAATGGTTTGTTTAATGTGATCTTGGGAAGTGAAACGCCCATAGATACTTTGAGTTTCAGTCAAGAGTACTGGCTGGACGTCACGGTGGAGGCAGAGCATATGCCAACTCGTTTGAAATTCACCAGCACGGCTTACAGCTTTCGGGCAGAAAATGCGGAGGCGGTCAAAGGCATCTCTGCCAGCACAACGCCGACTGCTAACAGTCTATTTCCATTAGGGTCGGATGCCAGGTTTCCGGAAGTGGTGATTCCCCCTGATCTTCCGCCAGGTCCCCACGACCACATTGGAGAGGTATGGAGCACAGCTATCCCCTGGTCGAATAGCGCCTTTAAGGTTTACAATAGTCTGAACGGTCCCAGTATATGGGGAGTGAACACGGGCGGCGGCAATGCCATCCGTGGTAATGGTTACGGCAGCGGTATGGGGTTGTATGCAGAGAGCGAGAGTGTCACTGCTGCCATCTGTAGAGGCGAGAATAAATGGGGCATGGAAGTTTATGGGAATGATGCCTCCAATGGCGACAGACTTGGTGACTTATTACTAGGTGGAAATATTGGCGAGATCTTCTGCTGGAGCCACCTGGGCATCTACGCCGACCACGATGTCTATATCGACCTTGACGATGACAACAACGATGCCAATGCCAAGTTCGCAATCTTCGACGGTGCAGATGTCTTTCTTATGACCGTTAAAGAAGATGGTGATCTATGGGCTGCGGGCACTAAATCCGCCATGGTCCAGACCGCCAATCACGGCCAGCGACTGCTGTATACCATGGAAAGTCCGGAGGTCTGGTTCGAGGACTTGGGCAAGGCTTCTTTGGTAAATGGAGAAACCACGGTCGCCTTCGAGTCCATCTTCGCCGAGGCAGCTAACCTGCAAGTGGACTACCATGTGTTCCTGACCCCACTGTGTCAGGAGCCGGTGCTATTATTCGTCACCGACAAAGATGCTAAAAGCTTCACTGTGCGAGGCGTAACCCTAAATGGTCAGCCAACCGACTGCACCTTTGACTACCGCGTCGTCGCCAAACGGCTGGGCTACGAGCAGGTGCGGCTGGAGCCCGTGTCCATAGAAGAAACTCAAAAGGGAAGCACAAGAAAATAAACGTTGTCCTTATGGCTCCTCCAAATGTTCGGGCAGAGGTTGCACATCTGCCCGAAAAGGAGTGAGTGGAGGTGTCTGCTGTATGCGGATTAGCTTCTAGCGGACAACCACCACCCGAGCAGATCAGAGACGGAGCAATAATGTATATTTCAAGGAGGAAATATGGAAAAGCTAACCATTGATGATCTGAAACTAAAAGACAAGAAAGTACTGGTCCGGGTTGATTTCAACGTACCTTTGAACAATAAAGGTGAAATTACCGACGACAGGCGAATCGTTGAATCGCTGCCCACTATCAAGAAAATTCTGCAGGATGGCGGGAAAGCGATCTTAATGTCCCATCTCGGTAGACCAAAGGGGAAAACACCAGAGCTTAGTCTTTTACCCGTGGCTAAAAGATTAGAAAAACTGCTGGGTAAACCGGTTAAGTTTATAAATGACTGCATCTGTCCGGAGGTGGAAAAAGCAGTTTCCGAATTAAAATCCGGTGAGTGCCTTCTTTTGGAGAACATCAGGTTCTATGCCGAGGAAGAAAAGAATAATCCCGAGTTTGCCAAAAAACTTGCGAGCTTGGGGGATATTTATGTAAACGATGCTTTTGGTACAGCCCATCGGGCACACGCCTCTACCGAAGGGGTTACCAAATATATCAAACAGTGTGCTGCCGGTTATCTGATACAAAAAGAGTTAAAATACTTGGGTATGGCTTTATCCAATCCCCAGAGGCCATTCGTGGCTATTCTAGGCGGGGCCAAGATATCAGGGAAAATAGACGTCATCACCAACCTGATGGACAAAGTAGATGCTCTCTTGATCGGTGGCGGGATGGCGTTTACTTTTTATAAGAGCATGGGGATGGAGATCGGCAAATCCCTTCTCGAAGCGGATAAGGTTGACCTGGCTAAGAAGATTTTAAGTAAAGCAAAGGAGAAGAAAGTGAATTTCATCCTCCCTGTGGATGTGGTGGTGGCAGCAGAAGCCAAGGAGGATTCACCCTCCCGTGTTGTAGATAAAGATAACATCCCTTCCGACATGCAGGGTCTGGACATCGGTCCAAAGACCTTAGATGTCTTCACCAAAGAATTGGAAAAAGCAAAAACTGTGGTATGGAATGGACCTATGGGAGTTTTTGAGGTAAATAAATTCGCCACCGGGACCATAAAGATTGCCGAGGAGCTGGCTAAAATCACCCAGAAAGGGGCAACTACCATAGTGGGCGGCGGAGATTCTGCTGCTGCTGTGGCTAAAGCCGGATTGGAAGACAAGCTTAGTCACATCTCGACCGGTGGTGGAGCTTCTCTGGAGTTTCTGGAAGGTAAGGTTCTGCCGGGAGTGGCAGCATTGACTAATAAGTAACAAATAATATCCGATAGCTTATGTGATTAGCTAAATATTTTAACAACGGTCGACACATTGCAATCAGCAGATTTAAAAAACAGGAAGCTGGCTGTGGACCGTCGACCGAGGATGGTGGACCATATATGAGAATTCCAATCATTGCCGGCAACTGGAAGATGTATGAGACGGAAGAAGAGGCTACCCAGCTGGTCTCAGATCTGAAACAGAGATTAAAAGGAGTAACCGGAGTCAAGGTAATAGTCTGCCCTCCTTTCATTGCCCTCTCTTCAGTGAATGGGATCCTTCAAGATTCCTCCATTCTTCTGGGTGCTCAAAATATGCACTGGGAGGAAAAGGGGGCTTATACCGGAGAGATCTCCCCTGCTATGCTGTTGACATCCGGCTGCAAATACGTTATACTAGGGCATTCCGAGAGGCGGAGCTATTTTCATGAAACCGATAAATCCGTAAATTTAAAAGTAAAATCGGCTCTGAAATTTAACCTCTCCCCTATCATCTGTGTAGGTGAAAAGCTGGAGGAAAGAGAAACGAATAAAACCGAAGAAGTTATAAAGATTCAGATACAAGGTGCGTATAAAGATTTGACCGCCCAGCAGGCGGAGAAAACCGTTGTCGCCTATGAGCCAATATGGGCAATTGGAACCGGTAAAACCGCTACACCACAACAGGCAAACGAGGTCCATCTTTTCATCAGAACGCTTCTCTCTGCCGACTACGGCAGGGAAACTGCGGAGAAGATAAATATTCTGTACGGAGGTTCGGTTAAACCGGAGAATTCCAGAGAACTACTCG
>JBDROD010000221.1:0-2216 GCA_043810415.1 Candidatus Zixiibacteriota bacterium
ATACCGCCTATATAAACGGTATCAGATTTTTTATTCCCGCTGGAATTGAAGATCACCTGAAAATCAGGGCTGAGAGCTACATACTTCCCAAGGGCCAATCTATAATATGCTTCGAGATGACCTTCGTTAGTCGGTTTTGCCCCAGCTTTTCTCATTCTCTTCTTAAGCTCGTCCATAGGTCGGGCTTGTCCATAAGCAATAGCAAAGTTATCATCTTCACGTCCCCAGAATTTACCATTAATCTGCCCACCCAAGCTCCAGGCGTTTTTAATCCTGAGGCTATACTCCTCGCAATCATATTTAATATTCTCATCCTGGATACCATAGCGGGCAAAAAGGGTTATCTCCGGAGTAATTTGTTGGCCAACGCTTAAACCGAAGCCTTTGCTCTTCTCCTTCGCATAAGGATTCTTCCAGGTCATATGACGCCTTCCATTAACCCAGTAGTAAAACCGGTAATTCCCCTGTAATTCTCCGAAAAATTTCGGCTTCAGATTGATCTCTCCAATGGCAAAGGGGCGCTTAAAAATATCGTTATAATCACCATCACCAGAAAGGACTCCAAGGTTAATCTCTACAATGCCATAAGGGTTCAGGGTAACCCTCAGACCCCCTGTATTATCTGGCCAATCCATGGCGATGTTATTGACAAAGATGTCAGCCATGAACTGTGTTGTCTCATCATTTGCCACGGCATTGCCATCGAAGTAGGCTTTGGGGTCAAGCTTTCCGAGAGTTGCAATCAGCTTCTTATTGAAGAGGGGAATCTCCCAATAGGTCTCGGCAATAGTTGGCTTTCCATCATCGCCGAGGGCATCAGCGTTCACCCCGGTAAATATAGGTTTCGCTTCTCCATGTCCCCGGCAAACGAAACCAGAGAGTTTTCGACCCACACCTTTCCCCTGACCACCTTCAAGGTGGACAAGTGCCCTCCCGTATCCATTTAAATCAACCTCTAACTCCAAATCGACGGAATAGGTTCCGTCGATGACATCTTCCCTGTGGATGCCAGATTCCCTAACTCCTCGTGCAAGTTTAGAGGGAGGTGGGTTTTTATCATTATTTAAAGTTCCCTGGACGATACCCGTAATTCCACCTCCAATTTTAAATCTGCCTAAAGATTGTTTTATATCCTCCCATTTTTTGGCCTTTTCCTCTTCTTCTTTGACCTTCTCTTCCAGTTCACTGACGCGTTTTTCCAGTTGTTTCAAATCGGTGGCGCCAGCGCTACCTTTTACCTCATCTGCCCATCCCGATCCGGAAAGAATGAAAATAATTCCCATGATCATCCCTAACCACATGTTTCTATGATCTTTCCTCATGTTTTTCTCCTCCTTTTGTCAGAGTATTGAAAAGAAAAGGCGTAACCTGAAGCAAATTCAAGTTACGCCTTCACTTTTCCCGCCTGTCCCGATTCTTCGGGATCATGCGGGGACCGTAAGACATCCCTTAGAGCCTTCAACTGAGAGTTTAAGCTATGAACTTTCAGCCAGAACCTGCATCAATCTTTTCCGTATCACCTCCAATCTCTTTGATTTAAATGCCTTTCTGGTCTCCTCCAATTCCTCTATGGTCTCGGTTAAAACCTCTCTCAATTTTTTCTTATAAGGACAATCTAAGAAGATACAGTCAGGACATATCTCAGACATTTTTATCTTTTTCTCTATAATGGTTGTCAGGATATGCCGCTGCATATCTATCCGATTGTGTAGATCCTCAGTGCTCTTATCGATAATCTTGACTAAATTGGTTTTATTGTCGGCTTCCATGTTCTTCCCCTATTTCTGTTTATCCATAATTAACCTACTATAATTTATTTCTGTCTCATAAGAATCTGTATCCCATTCTGATTTTTGTACTTTTTAGAGACAGTACACTGCACCATACATATGAATGTATTTTCAAATACTTTCCAATTCAATAAACTTTTATAGGAATATCTTTCCTGCTTGATAAATACCAACCGCAAGAAGCCATCCAAGAATGAGACTGTATCCCACTGCAAGAAAGGTCCATTTCCAGTTTGTTTCACGCTTTATCGTTGCGATCGCGGCAATACACGGAATATAAATCAGAGACATCACCATAAAAGCATAGGCTGAGAGGGGAGTAAAATGAGTCAGGATCACTTCCTTCAACCCAGCCTCTTCCACACCATAAAGGGTTCCAAAGGTTCCAACGACCACCTCTTTGGCCAAAATCCCAAAAAGCAAGGC
>JBDROD010000222.1:0-2382 GCA_043810415.1 Candidatus Zixiibacteriota bacterium
AAAAGGCACCGCAGCTATCTTGAATCCGAATCCGACCAAAAGCAGACCCGCCCCTGCCCAGATCAAAAGATCGGGGACGGTCTGGCCTCCGGCAATGCTACTTATTATCTGATCTAAATTGGTGCTGCCCACACTGCCGTAGATCAAAACAATTCCATACAATAGAAAACCGGTGGCGAAAGCCCCCATCAGGAAATATTTCAAAGAAGCCTCGTTGGAACCCAGCTCGTTTCTTTTGAACCCGGCCAGGACATAAAGTGAGACCGACATTATCTCCAAACCCAGGAATATGATTATCAGATCAAAACCGGATGCCATAAGCATCATCCCCAGAGTGGAAAAAAGTATCAGACTAAAATACTCTCCGTGTAAAATCTCTTCCCTTTTCAGATAGCTCATGGAAACGAGGATGATCAAAAACGATCCGGCCAAGAAGATAAACTTGAAAAAGGTGGCATAATTATCCACCATATACATGTCGGTGAAAGTAGTTCCCTGAAAATTCCACAGACGCAGGTTGACTATGAATGCAATCACAACTGCTACCCAAGCTAGATGGGCGGACCAGATTTTCTTATCTTTAGACAAAAACGGATCTGAGATCAAAATCAGAATGGCAAAAAAACAGACAATCACCTCTGGCAGAATCAATCTTATGTTAACTGCTGGCATGACCCAATCCATCTAAATTCTCCCTATAATCTCATTTCTCAATCTATTAAAACGGTCTTTTCCATCTGCGGGTAATCTGCCTTTAAGCTTTGATCCAACAACTTATTCTTCTCATATTTCGTCCTGGCATCTTCGATCAGACTCTTCACGGTCGGCTCTATCCGGGTGAAGAACTGGGTCGGATATATCCCGATCCAGAAGATGGCAACGATCAGAGGTATCAGAACCGCCTTCTCCCTTAAATTCAAATCCGTAAGCTTCTCGTTTTCCGGGCGGGTGATTTTGCCGAACATGGTACGCTGGTACATCCACAGCATGTAAACGGCGGCCAGGATGATTCCCAAAGCTCCGATTACCGCATAAGCTACGTTGGATTTAAACGTCCCCAGAAGTATGGTGAACTCACCCACAAAACCGTTGGTTCCGGGCAAGCCGATGGAGGAAAGTACCACGATCATAAAGAAAGCGGCAAAGACCGGCATCTTTTTGGAGACCCCACCGAAATCCTCGATAAGCCGGGTGTGTCTCCTTTCATAGATCATCCCCACGATCAAGAAGAGAGCTCCGGTGGAGATGCCGTGATTGATCATTTGGATTATCCCCCCCTCCACTCCCTGGATGTTCAGAGCGAACAGACCTAACATTACGAATCCCAAATGACTGACCGACGAGAATGCCACCAAACTCTTTATGTCCACCTGCCGGATGGAAACTATGGCTCCGTAAACAATGCCAATGATCGCCAGAACGGAAAACAGCCAGGTGTAATCTATGAAAGCATTGGGAAACAAAGGAAGACAAAATCGCAAGAAACCGTACGTTCCCATCTTGAGCAGAACCCCTGCCAAAATCACCGATCCGGCAGTGGGTGCCTCCACGTGTGCGTCCGGAAGCCAGGTGTGGAAAGGAAACATGGGGACCTTGATGGCAAAGGCTAAAGCAAAAGCGAAAAAGAGCCAGAATTGAGCTCCCAGGGGGATGGGTAGCTTGTTTATCTCCAAAAGGTTGAACGTGTAAGTACCACTGAAGGTATGATTCATAAAATACAGGACTAAAATTGCAACCAGCATCAAAAGCGAGCCGGTCATGGTGAAGAGGACGAATTTGACCGTGGCATAGATTCTCCTCGGCCCCCCCCCAGATACCGATGAGAAAATACATGGGGATGAGCATCAGCTCCCAAAACACATAGAACAAAAACAGATCCAATGAAACGAATACACCAATCATCCCGGTCTCCAGAAAAAGCATGGAGATGTAATACCCTTTGACCTTATCGGTGATGGCAGACCAGGAGGAAAGAATGGCCAGGGGTGTAAGAAAGGTGGTCAAGAGAACCAAGAACAGGCTGATCCCGTCAATGCCCAGATGATAGCTGATCCCCAGGCTTCCGATCCAGGTTTTGCTGATCGAAAACTGCATCCCGGTCGCATCGGGGACAAACCGGAAATAAATGTATAGGGATAATATGGCAATTAGAAGTGAAGTGATAAAAGCAATGATCTTGATGGAACCGTGCTTATTCTTATCCACCAGCAGTAAAATTAGAATTCCCACAAGCGGGAAAAAAGTGAGTATGGTTAAAATAGATGATTGCATTATTTCACCTGAAGATAAAATAAACCAGGATTAAAGTCGCCCCAAAAACCAGCGAGAGGGCATAGTTCCGCAGGTAACCGGTTTCGGTCTTGCGAATCACCCTGCTCGCCC
>JBDROD010000223.1:0-7148 GCA_043810415.1 Candidatus Zixiibacteriota bacterium
GGTGGAGATTACCCCAAAGAACTTAGAGCAATTTCTGGGACCTTCTAAATTCTATCAGGAGATAGTAGAAAGGACCGCACAAATAGGAGTGGTTCCCGGTGTTGCCTGGACCCAGACCGGTGGGGATCTGATGTTCGTGGAAGCCACTAAAATGAAGGGGAAGAAATCGTTGATTTTGACCGGCTATATGGGTGAGGTGATGAAAGAATCGGTTCAAGCCGCGTTTTCTTACATCCGTTCCACCAGCAAAAAGTTGCATATCCCAGAGGGAATCTTCGACAAATACGATATTCATGTCCATGTCCCAGCAGGAGCCATTCCCAAAGATGGTCCCTCTGCCGGAATCACCATGGCTACCGCCATTGCTTCCATCATGACCGAAAGGCCGGTAAAACCCAAGCTGGCCATGACCGGTGAGCTGACTTTAAGGGGACAGATCCTGCCCATCGGAGGCTTGAAGGAGAAAGCTTTAGCCGCTTATCGGGCCGGGGTAGAGACTTTGATACTCCCCAAAGAGAATCAAAAGGATTTGGTGGAGATCCCGGAAGAGATCAAAAAGAAAATAAAATTCATCTTTGTGGATACCATGGACCAGGTGTTAGAGTTAGCTCTGGACAAGAAAAAAAGGAAAAGTACTAGGAAAAGAGGAAAATAGAATTCTTAAGGTTTTTCATATGGAGAAGTCCTTCCGGATTAATATTGATCCTTCGAACTCTTATAAGATAACAACCTGCTTCTGAAATATTGGGATGAAAGCAATTAAACTTGGCGTTGTTTCAATTCTTGAAGGGGAGGCTTATGAAGAAACGAAAATAATGTGGCGGCTTTTCGAAAAGAAGTATGACTCCAAGGCGATTCAGAATTTTCCGCACCCTCATTTGAGTTTTCAGGGAGGAATAAGCGAAGACCTCAAAACCGTCGCTTCGAAACTTGAGGATCTTTCCTCTAAAATAAATCCATTTCCCATCACCATAGGAGGAATAGATACCTTTGAGAAACCGGAGCGGGTCATTTTCCTTTCGGTGACAAAAACCAAAATCTTACAAAGCATACATAAAAAGATTGATGATCTGCTGCAGGAATATTGTTCCCAGGCTTTCAGATTCTGTAATCCGCAAGACTGGACTCCCCACATCACCCTGGCCCAGGGTGACATCCTCCCTAATCATTTTCGGAAAGCTAAAAAGGATTTGGAAAACTACCGCCCCCAACATAAATTAATCCTACACAATATCTGTCTGGTCAGATGGTATGACAATGGCAGGAAAATAAGAATCCATAAAAAGTATGTTTTAGGGTAGGGAAAACACAAAACCTTAAGCAGACGAAAGAACCAATCTAATCCTATAATTCGTGGTATAAATGTTATAGAAGTCGAGGTTGAATAGAATGCAAAGAAAGTTGTATTTTCTTTTTGTCTTTTTATTTGTCTTTCTATATCTTTCTAACTGCGGTAGGCAATCAGATTCCAAGGCAGAGGGAGGAACCGCGAAGGAGGGAAATTTCAAAATGGAAAAGACCAGAAAGCCAGCGGTGGCTGGGCAGTTTTATCCGGATAACCCAATGGCTCTTTCCAAGGAGTTGAGCGGATACTTTAAAAACGCCAGAAAGGAACCGATTCCGGGAAAAATCGTTGCGCTGATATCACCCCATGCGGGATACATGTATTCCGGTCAAGTGGCGGCTTATGCTTACAAGCTTCTGGAGGGTTTCTCTTACGAAACGGTGGTGGTGATCTCCCCCTCTCACGTAGCATACTTTCCGGGCGCCTCGGTTTACAACGGTGGAGCCTACCAGACCCCGCTGGGAATAATTCTGGTGGATACGACTTTGGCCGGGGAGATAGCCGGCGTAAATAAAAGGGTGTTTCTTTCGGACCAGGGGCACGGTTTTGTGGGCCAGAGGGGGGAACATGCCATAGAGGTTCAGCTTCCATTCCTGCAGTTGGTGGTGGGAAAATTCAAATTAGTCCCCATCGTTATTGGTGATCAGGATTGGTCTACCTGTGAAGCTTTGGCTGAGGCTTTGACCAAATCGCTTAAAGGAAAAAACGTTTTGATGGTCGCCAGCTCTGATCTCTCACATTACCATCCATACAATGAAGCCGTACATTTAGACAGCGTAGTGATTAACCATGTTAACTCATTTGAACCAGAAGGCTTGTTTGACGACCTGGGAGCGGGATTATGCGAGGCCTGCGGTGGCAGTCCCATAGCAGCAGTGATGCTGGCAGCCAAGGGATTGGGGGCAGATAAAGCCCAGGTGGTGGAATACGCCAATTCCGGAGACGTCACCGGCGATAAATCTGCAGTGGTTGGATACATGGCGGCTGTCGTTTATGACTCTAAATCCTCATCCACGGGTAGCAATAAAAAGGAAATGGAGAAGGGGAGCGAGGATGTGAGCCTTTCTGTAAAAGATAAAACCACCTTAATGCATATCGCCCGAACCACCATCGAAGACTGTGTCAAGGGGGAAAAGGTGCCGGAGTTCGAAGTCGACTCCCCCATCCTTAAAGAAAAAAGGGGAGCTTTCGTCACCATTCGTGAAAATGGCCAGCTCCGGGGTTGCATTGGATATATTGAAGCGATCAAGCCCCTTTACATCACCATAAGAGAGATGGCACAAGCAGCGGCTTTAAACGACCCCCGCTTTAACCCGGTTTCACCCCGAGAGCTACCGTTACTGGATTTGGAAATCTCCGTGCTTACCCCGCTGAAAAAGATAGAGGACGTAAGCGAAATTCAAGTAGGAAAGCATGGGGTTTTGTTGAAAAAAGGGTACCACCAGGGGGTTTTCCTGCCGCAGGTAGCGACGGAGCAGGGTTGGGACCGGACTACTTTCTTAAACGAGCTGTGCTATAAAGCGGGGATAAACGATCCCAACTGCTGGAGAGAGAAGGATACGGAACTGTACATTTTTTCCGCGGAGGTATTTGAGGAAGAGAGATGAGATCAAGTTCAACCAAGAAAAGAAAAATATTACGTATCGTCTCTTTTTTGATTTTGATTGCGATCTTATTCCTGTTAAGAGGGTGGTTGGATCTGTTCGAAAAGAAAAATGTCAAGGTCGAACAGGCTGGTATAAACCCTCTGCCTTTGGCCTGCATATTTCAAGGGGAGATAGCGAAAAACGAACCACTCTATCTTTCCCTGCTGAAAAAAGGCATCTCCTCCCAGTTAGCCTATGATTTGACCTCTGCTCTCAAAGGGAAATTGGATTTGAGAAAATCCCTCCCCGGTGACTGCTATACTCTGGTGTCCACTTCCGATTCCATACTGCTGTTTGAATATCAAAAGGGCTTGGATCAGAGATGCCGGGTGACCAGAGAGAGGGGGGAGTTGAAAGCCACCATAGAGCCTCTTCAATTCAATTGCATCATCCGGTCCATCCAGGGAGAGATAGGCAGCTCTTTATGGGAATCGATGATCGATGAGTGCAAAAATCCGGAATTGATCCTTAAGTTTGCCGAGGTGTTTGAATGGGAGATCGACTTTTTGACCGAGCCCCAAAGGGGGGACAGCTTCCGGCTGATATTTGAGGAATATGCCATGGATGGGAATTTTGTTAAATATGGAGACATCCTGGCAGCGGAATACCGTTCAGGCAAACAGACCACCCAGGCGGTGTTATACCAGATCCCCGGCGGACGCAAGGACTGGTATGAACCTTCCGGGAAATCGGTGAGGAAAGCCTTTTTGAAATCCCCTTTGAACTACCGAAGGATCAGCTCCCGGTTCTCCTACGGTCGTTTCCATCCGATCCTCAAGAGATATCGACCACACTTGGGGGTAGATTATGCAGCTCCAACCGGTACCCCGATAGTTTCTTCCGCCGATGGAGTGGTGATTTCAGCCGGATGGAAGGGAGGTTTGGGAAAAGCAGTGGAAATTCGCCATGCCAATGGTTTCGTTACCTCTTACGGGCATCTTTCCGGCATAGCTAGGGGTATCCGCTCGGGTGCCAGGGTGAAACAAAAAGATCTGATCGGATACGTGGGGAGCACCGGACTGGCCACCGGTCCCCATCTGGATTATCGGGTCAAAGTCAACGGAAGATTCGTCAATCCCCTCAAAATGGTCTCACCTCCGGTCGAACCGGTGAAACCGGAATATTTAGCGGATTTCAAAGCACAGCGCGACAATCTGCTTTATGCCCTCAATCTTCTCACCCAAAAAACCCTTCTGGCTCAAGCGAATGGGAATTAAAGATCGAACCCATTGAATCATCAGATGGCGAAGGGGTAAGTAGAAAAGTATCTCGACATTAGCAGATTTTTTCTCCGTCCGATCCTTTTGGTTCACACTTATATTACGCTCAAACATCTTATGATTTATCTTTGAGCTTTAGCTATGCAAAACAGTAGCGTTAAAAGAATTTTCGATAAATTCGGGGTGGGGTTTCTTCTCTCTGCGTCCCAGAAGGTGGAGTCTATCTCTTTATCAGAAATAAAGCCCATTGTTCTTGTGGGTGCCTTCGATGAGGGTTTTGCTTTGGGAGAATACAGCCGATGGGAGACCTCATCCCGAAAGAGAACCAAGCTGGGCAATCTGATCCATCAATTCAAGTATGAGCAGAACCGTCATTCCGGCGAGCTTCTAACCGGCTTGGTATCCGAATTCATAAATAGTAACGTAATCTTGAAATCCGCAGAATTGATTCTGACCGTCCCCCCATCTTTTAAAAGCCAACCGTTCGATCCGGTATCGTTTATGGCAGAGAGAGTGAAACAAAGGGCAGGGATCAGATGGGAAAAGGAGATTTTTGTCCGCACTAGGCTCACCCGACCACAAAAAGAAGTGGTGGGTAAAGAATCCAAACAGCTGAACGTTATTAACACATTTAAAATAGCAAAACCGATTGACCTTAAAGGGAAGAGAATTCTTTTACTGGACGATGTTATCGCTTCCGGAGCTACTTTGGACGAGTTATCATCCCTATCAAGACTAGCGGAAGCTGATAAGATATATGTATTGGTCCTGGCCAAGAGCATTTGTCCGGGGATGGGGGATTCATCCGGTCGATGATAATTTTGAATATTCTAAAAGAGATGTCCACCCGAAAAAGCGAAATCATTTTTTGCTTGCTTGAGTTGATTTTTCTCATAAATTCTGCTGGGAAAGATATATTTGAGGTCTAAATTGGATCACCGGAAATATGTCATAGCTATACGAGAGAAAGCAAAGGTGGGGCCCAAGGGGTTCCAGCAGCTGCTTTTGAGTTTCGGATCGGTGGAAAACATCTATAAGGCTTCCATAGAAGATCTTTCCTCCCTCCCCCGGATGACTCCCCAGAAAGCAGAGCAGTTACTTAGATCCCAAGAGGATTTGAGGGAGATCGAGAACCACATATCATATCTGGAGGAGTTGGGGGTAGGTATTTCCACCGTACTGGACGACGACTATCCCCGGATGCTCAGGCAGATCAACGATCCTCCGCCCCTGCTTTACTACCGCGGAGATTTTCCTCTTACCTATCCCTCCTTTGTGGCAGTGGTCGGCACTCATCGGGAGTACAGCAATTGGGGGATAAATTTAGCGGTGCAGATCGGCAAGCACCTGGCTCGAAAAGAGGTGGTGGTGGTAAGCGGACTGGCGGAGGGGATCGATTCAGCTGCCCATGTGGGCGCCATCCAGCAGGCAGGGAAAACCTATGCGGTTTTGGGCACAGGATTGAATAAAATCTATCCGGGGGAAAACGTCACTTTGGCCGAGGATATCACCCAACACGGGGCTCTGATCACCGAATATGATCTGGACGTTCCGGTTAAGGTGGGACAGCTGATGGCGCGGAACCGAATCGTGGTAGGTTTGTCCCAAGCGGTGATTCTGGTGGAAATGAACGAGAACAAGAGCGAAGGGACCATGAATGCAGCGGAGATCGCCATCGAACAAGGGAAGCCCTTGTACGTGATGAGAAAGGAGAATTCACGCAAAGTGGAGGAGTTAATGGCGGAAGGAGCGGTGATCCTGGAGGGGGTGGATGATCTGGACATGGTAGTTCAGTGTCTTTTTGGAACATAACTCTGGGTAGCTCGATAAATCGAGCGACTACTGGGTAGCATTTCCATATTTCTTTCGGGGGGTATATTTAAAAAAATGACTAAGGATATTGAAGATTATCTGGATGGCAATAAAAGGATAAAAAAACTTCAGCAGATGGTGGACGACGTCTGTGATAAAATAAAGAGCGGTAAGCTGACTTTGGGAGAAGCAAGAAAAGAGGCGGCTTTGGTACGACTGAAAGCGGAGAAGTTAATCCCGTTCGAAATGGAAAAATTCGACTTAATCTATAGCTCGCGGCTCAACCGGATGATCGAACAATATCTGACGTCAAAGTCGAAAGACGAAATGCAAACATGAGCTCAAATCCCTCCGACGAATACCTGACCATAAAATCCTTAGTCCGGGACAAGATAAAAATCGAAAGCTCCATTTTCATCGCCACTGCCGTTCCCGTCGACTCCGAAGAGAGTGCCAAAGAGTGGATTCAAAAGATCTCCAGGGAATTTCATGATGCCACGCATAACTGTTATGCCTGGAGGGTTAAAAATCACAAAAAGGAAATCGAAAAATACAGCGACGCCGGAGAGCCGAGGGGGACTGCGGGGAAACCGATCATCTCTGCCATAGAAGCGGAGGAGCTTCACAACGTTCTGGTGGTGGTGACCCGCTATTACGGTGGTATCAAGCTGGGTACCGGAGGACTTTCCCGGGCATATCGCTCATCTGCTTATGGAGCCGTACAAAAAGCTGAAAAAATCACCGAGTGGATCACTTCGGATATCAAGCTGTCTTATCCGGTCAATATGACCGGGAAAGTGCAGCTGATTCTCAGTAAACACGGAGTTCGAACTTTGGATAGTTTTTTCGATGAACTAGTAGAGTTAAAAATTCAAATAAGAGATAGCTGGTCAGATAGGTTAAAGAAGGCATTAATAGAAGCTACCAATGGTCAGGTTAAATTCAAGTAAAATCATAAAATACGATTGCGTGGGCTTGGGGGTGAATGCGGTGGACTTCCTGTCGATCCTCGATCCCTACCCCCGGCTGGACGATAAGGTGGACGTAGTTAAATCCTCGGTACAGGGGGGAGGTCCGGTGCCGACTGCAATGGTTACCTTAGCCAAGCTGGGAGCAAAGGTCGCT
>JBDROD010000224.1:0-2017 GCA_043810415.1 Candidatus Zixiibacteriota bacterium
TAACAAATTGGTCTGGGAAATCTATCAGAAAAATGGCTAAACAAGTTTGTCTTGAGAACGATTATCATATCATTTACGGAAAGCTATCCGAAATAGAGCATACAGGCCCGGCATCAGTGAGAGACTATCTTGATGATTCTGAAGATGGTATAACATCTGTCAAAATAGGTGGAAGAGATAAGGATATTGATATTGTAATGTTAACGAGCTTAGATTTCTTTTTAGACGTTAAAGGGATTGGTATCGTTCAAAAGTCACGGCATCGTTAAAAGATCTCTGAAATATGAATGTTGAAATAGCCTTTAATTCCGAGTTTCTCCTTCCAGTATTGCTCCCATTTTTCTCTGGAGTATTGTTTGATCATTATCATTTTGGAGATGTTTGTTACCGCCTTGTCGGACCATCCCCAAGCTATTTTTTTCAAACGGCGACCAACCTCTCTAAATAGCCGTTCCAGCAATGAGGTAGTTTTAGGGGCAATTACTCCCGTTTTTAACCAAAGCTCTATATTTGTAAATAAACGATCTGAAAGGTTTTCAAGATAGGATGCCCCATGCCTATATCCCTTCTCACGAAACGTTTCTATCAGTTCTTTGATCTGTGTTTTGCTGCTTTCGTACTTCTCATTTACCTGCTGCTTATCTTCTTCTTTAAGTAACTCGAAATCGCCTTCGGGAAGCTCGATACCTATAAGCTCTTTTATTTTATCCATCTCGGGTTGGCTATCTTTTTTCTTGAAACCGTCTTGCCAAAGGCTATGGTAAAGTCCTCTCGGAGCATGCCAGGTGCAACGCTGGGACATCGCGACATCAGCCAAAAAATTATCCAACCCCGGTTCCCCATCATAAATAAAAGGTATACCGTAGTCTTTCGCCTCTTTGATACGTTGCTTGATCGTTTTCTCGATTTCAGACCAGTCCGTATTGCTGAAACTTCCAAGCGGTTCAACTTGACCTGATTTGGTAATACCAACAACTACTCGAAGCTCCCCTTTACTGCCCTTTTGCTGTTTGATTCCCGTTCCGTCAGCCAGAATGGCAGAAAAATCGTCAACCAAAACCGGTTCTTGAAACGTTTCATCGATGTCGCTTTCAACCACTAGATTATGAATCCCTCCAAGAGAAATATCAATGGATCTGCCATCAATCAGCCGCCGATAATTGGTGTCAATGACTGCTTCCGTTACCTCATGTTCAAAATTCATCTCTTTGCGAGCATATGGACCTATTTTCAATGCACCCAAAATCGGACTATACCGCGCTCCACAAGTGCAACATTCAACCTCCCGGATAGCAACCACAAGCTATCCAAAAACAGAGGATATCTTTCGAAAGTCCGTCCGATAACCGCGCTTCCGCACTTTGCGACCTCGGCAAAATCTTTCTTCCGGGTCGCCTTTGCGAATATGTCGTCCTAAACCCCTTCTTGCCTTACTGGGGTAAATATCTGTACGAGTTAACCTCTCTGCTATAACATCATCATAATCTTTAACAATTTTCTCTGTGACCCGGAGCATCAAAAGGTTCTTTAGTTCGTTTACGTGATAGACAATTTCATTTAAATTGACGTCGCCTATTGCCAAATCATACTGGAGTGTTATATGTATTTCCCGTTCCACCACGATCTCCTCCGTTTAGGTTATTGGTTTCCACCTTAACCATAAGAGGAGATCGTGATTTTTCAATGCCATCATCACGTCATGAATAGGCTATCCCGCTTATCACCGCTCCGGTGGGCCATGGCCTCCACTCCATTTCTTAGGGATTTCGTTCCGGCCATGGCCCACCTCCGCTACTTCTTGAACTTTCCTGAGTAGCCTGGTATAATTTCTTAAATCCAAATGCCGAGACTTTTGAACGATACTAAAAAATTTGTACAGAACATATTAGGCAAATGAGGTATCAAAACATGGGTGGGTTTTAGGGTTTAAAAGTGAAGATATCCCTCAAATCATATACAATTATATTTCTTTGACAGGCAGAAACTTTATCCTCCACCGCTAAAACTGGAAAAATGA
>JBDROD010000225.1:0-2307 GCA_043810415.1 Candidatus Zixiibacteriota bacterium
AGCTCATTGGGGCGGGAATTTATCCCGCCCCAAATATAATTAGTCCTTGTCTCCATCAGTTTTGACGGATTTTCTGATTCGACGTACCTTGCAGATGCGTGTGAAGTTCCCTTTCCGGTTCCAGATATTCGGTTTCCCAGATGTCGTCTGTAAGTTCTTTCACCCTCTCTCCATACTGCGAAAGACCCTCCACAAAATCCGATGCCTCCAAAGCCTCCTCTGCTTCCGGTTTGATCGGTTTGGCATGCTGCTCTTTAACAATCTGGTGGAACCGTCGGTGATGATCTCTTATGGGACAGGGAGTGATCTCGTTGCCCACCTGGTGGGAGGGGCTGCATATAGCCGTACTCGCTCTGCCATTCTCTTACCGCTTTGAAAAACGGGGTTTCCAGAAGGGTATTGATGTCTCCACCGTTCCGGTACAGCTCTCTAACGTTATGCGTGGAATAAGTGAAGCTTGGTATCGAGGAAGATAGAAAAAGAAAGGCGACCTTATCTGGTCGCCTAAACTCAAACTTTAAATTGTCGTCTCTATTTAAGAGTACCTATATCTAACAATTAAACCAATACCCTTTATTCACCGCTTGTGCTCTCCTTGGTCTCAGAAGCCGGTTTCATGCTGTGCATCTGATCGGTCACTATGGTTGGTGTTACAAAAATCACCAGATCCCGGTTGGTTACTTCGGTCCGGGTATACCGGAAAAGATAACCCAAAAGTGGTATGTCCTTCAGTATGGGAATCCCGCTATGGCTTTTGCTTTCAACCTGGGTGGTCAACCCTCCGATCACTGCGGTCTGCCCGTTCTCCACCACCACGTTGGTTTCCGCATTATTGGTGTTGATGATCACGCCGTTGGCATCAAAAGTATAAGAGCTCCGTTCCGGTTTCAGGTTCAAAAGTATTCGGTTTTCAGCGGTGATGTGCGGGGTTACCCGCAGAATGGTACCCACCTCTTCGAACTCTATCACCACGTTACCGGCTTGATCGAATTGTTTGATCGGAATCCTCTGTCCCATCTGGATAAAAGCCTCCCGGTTGTCCACGGTGGTGATCTCCGGATGGGCGATTATCTTCCCCTTGTTGCTGGTTACTAAAGCCGAGATCACCCCCTCTATGTCGTATTCCCCCTGGACCGTGGCAAAGGTGAAATTAGCCGCGGGATCAGAGATTTTGTTGGTATTCTGAGTGTAGCCTCCTTCCGTTTTGTCCCCGTTGAGCAGCTGCGCACTTTTTCTGGAAATCATCGACCAGTCCAGGCCCAATTCGGTCACGCTCCCGGATTCGACTTCCAAAAGCTTGGCGGCAATCTTGATCTGATCGGTCTCCTTATCCAGAGTCTCGACCAGCTGTTTGACTTTATCGATATTCTCGGGAATGTCCCGGATGACCAATGAGTTGGTCCGATCGTCGGTATCCGCCGAACCTCTTTGAGATAGTGCTCCTTTGAGCGGCTTCAGCATGTCTTTGGCGGTGCCGTATTTTATGGGAATGACCCGTGTCTCCATGGAGATCATCGCAGCCTGGTCCGCTCTATGTTTTTCGAGGAGCGCCTGTTCGTTGACGAAATCCTGGGTGGCCAGAACGCGAATGTATCCCTCCTCTTCCACCCCGGTCAGATTATAGGTCTGCAGGAGGATGTTCAAAGCCTGTCTCCAGGTCACGTCCTGCAAGGCCATCGTAACCGCAATATTCACCGAAGGAGCCGCCACGATATTGACTCCACTGTAATCCGCCAGAAAGCTCAAAACCGAATGCATGCTGGCATTTTGAAAATTGATGGCATTGATGAGTTTTTCACCCCTATCCGTCCTTGCCGGCTCACCGCAGATTTTTTGCGGCTGGCCCAAAAGAATAAGCAGCACCACCACACCCAGACCGATTCCCAAAATCATCCCGTTCCATTTGCGACATCCGTTCATCTGCAGAATTCTCATCATGACCTACCTCTTTTTTAATATTCCGGGTTAAGTTCCAACGTCATGGTTTTATATCCACCGTATTCTTCCACTTGGAATACCGCTTTATTTTCCTCCACGCTCAATACGTATCCGTTCTTTATTCTGTCCCCGCTTCTCAGTATGTAACCGAATCCGATCTCGTCCTCCAGTAAGGCTTGATTCCCCCTGGCGTCCCTTATTATTCCAACCAGCTTCAGATTCTCAAACCGGGGAAGCGGGACTTCTCCGAATTGCATGTCCTCTCTTTCCGTTAAGGGCACAAAGGGATCACGCCTGGTTTCCGGATGGTAAGTGATCAACTTCCGGGAGGTAACTATTCTCAGATCAGCCTGGAACGGATTCTGAATG
>JBDROD010000226.1:0-3531 GCA_043810415.1 Candidatus Zixiibacteriota bacterium
CTACAGGAACATCCTCGCACATAAAATCTCACACATTATAACAGTTTCACTGATTTCCCCATGGTGTTCTGCTACATCACTCTTACTTAGAAAAAACAAAGGGCAGGATTCATCCTGCCCTTTTGGTTTGGGTTGACCGTATAGCGGTAATGCAAAGCTATACGATGGAGACACTCTCAGATTCATCTTGGCATATCATAAAATGCCGAATCATATCTTGAGAGTGAATCCGAAAGATTTACTTGTCTTTTACCGATCCCATCGCTTCGGCCTTTAGTATTTTGCCCCCGTCGGTTTTATATATGCACGTAACAAACAATGGCGCGCCGGCTTTTAGAGCTTTCACCACGACCGTTTTACTTCTTCCCTCTACTACCGTAAGCGCAAACTCCTTGTCGGCTTTCCAGGTGGGCCATATGTTTACTTCCTTATCGTCTTTGTCCACTCCCTTGGCTGTAATGGTCATTTCTTCACCCACTGCCAGCTTTATTGAACCTATTCCGGTTCCGGTTCCAGCGGCATCACCTTGATATAGAATGATCTGGGATAACGCCTCATCCGCACTTTGTGCCACTGCCGTGCCCGCTGGAAGCATCACCATAGAAATGAGCGCAATCAAAAGTAAGAACCTCATACTATCACCTCCTTTTTAGCTCGATATATTCCCCGATTTATAGTTAAGCTCAGGTGCATTAAGAAGAATGTCAAAACCGTTAAGTAACAGAACAGGAAATCTCCACTTGCGTTTTCTCGGTTTCACCCGCTGTATTAACCGGCAAAGTAATGGCAAAGGTGGTCCCCTCTCCCGGCTCGCTCTCCACCGATATGTGACCGTTATGCCGGGATATGATCCCGTAAGCCACGCTTAAGCCAAGTCCGTTTCCTTTATCCTTTTTGGTGGTGAAGAAAGGCTCGAATACCAGGTTTTTTATCTCCTCGATCATACCCAAACCGTTGTCTGTAACCTTAATCTCCAGCTTACCATCCCGCATCCGGGTGGAGATTTTTATCCTACCGCCATCCAGAAGGGCATCGATGGAGTTGAAAATCAGGTTGGCCAAAACCTCCCGCATCTCCGTTGGATCACCCAAAAATTGGGACAACTCTCCCAATTCGGTCTCCACCTCTATGGGGATCCCTTTGAACTGGGCTTCATCCTTCCATTTGGGTCGGGTGATCTCCACTGCCTCCAGGACGATGGCATTCAAGTCCATCGGTTTGAACTCTTTTTCGGAAGAAGCCCGGTAAGTTCGGGCAAACTTCTGAATGCGTTTCACCGTCTCTGCTCCGTCGTTGGCCAGCTGCTCCATTACCTTCAACCACTTCAAAAGGTTTTGCTTATGGTTCTCCGGGATGGCTGCTCCCTCTATCTCCCTTAACAGCAATTGGGTCCGGCCCATGATGGCGGCCAGGATGTTGTTGAAATCATGCGCCACCCCGCTGGCTAAGTTGCCCAGCGCCCTCAACTTCTCCGATTGGATCAGTCGATTCTGGGTCGATTTCAGCTCCCGGTAAGCATTCTCCAGGGTTTCGGCCTGCTTTTTCAATCTCTCATACAGCTCCGCTTTTTCTATGGATATGGCGGCATTCTCAGCAAAGATGGAGACCAATTTCAAATCGGTCTCGGTGAATTTCTTCCCGGGATCGAACTGGCTGATGTTCAAAACCCCTTTGGCCTTGTTCTGAACCATCAGGGGAACGCACAGGCTGGAATTGATTTTATTGTCCTTTTTGATGAAATTGGGGAAATGCCCTTCGTTCAAATCCTCCCCCAGGTGAAGGGGTTTTCCGTGCTACATCACCCATCCGGCAACGCTCTCCCCGATCTCCATCTCCGCGTTCTTCACCACCTCGCTATGCGGACCCCACACCGACTCGCAGCGCAGCTTGTCGATCTTGGGATCATACAGGAAAAGTGAGGATTGATCTCCACCCAGGGCGCGGAGGGCTTTGCTGGATATGGTATCCAGGATGCCGGAGAGCTCCATCTCAGAATTCACCAAAGTGGTTACCTCAAAAACCGCCTGGAGGTCGGTTAACCTTCTTTCCAACACCTGGGCGGTTATCCTTTCCTCCATCAGATCTTTTTGCAGCTTTTTGACCGATATTTCCTTCAACACCACATAACCGATAAAAAGGAGCGAGAGGGCGACAAACCCCAAGAGCAGAAAGTTGAACATGCGAATGTCGATCTGCTCTTCGTACAACTGCTGTAAGTCGGAGTAGAAGACCACCAGCACGATGAAAGAGGCAAATACCAAAAACACGGTCAGCACCAGAATCCACATCTGCCAATCCTGTTTTTGAACTCTCTTTAAATCTTTCTCAAAGGTATCCATTTTGTCTCCGGGCGTATTTGGAACTAAGTGGAAAAAATCTGCTCTGTTTTATCTCATATTAATAGTTTTCAATTAGGTGAATCGGCAGAAAACGGGAAAACTTGATTCAAACCGAAAAGTGGCTAAAGGGAATATCCGGATTTGAGAAGGAAAAGTAAATTTATCCGCCAACCGCAGTCCGCCGGTATGCACCGTATGATGCATACCACCGTCCACAGCAAATTCGATTTCTTCTGCTTTGCCGTGGACCCTCGACTGTGGACGGTACCAGTACAAGAATGCAGACGTTTAGGGAAACTATCTTTTCGCCCGGTGAAATGATATCACCAAAAGAGGGATCAAAATCAGCTGAAGGACGATCCCGGGAAGACCGGTGACTGCCGAGACTTTTATGTATTCCTTAGGTCCATAGGGGAGAGACAAAAACAGCCCGAAGACAAAAAGCCCCAAAGCAAAAGCCAGGCGTCCCACCATCATGGAAAAAAGTAGAGCCAATAAAGTGGATTTTACCATTTTAATCAGTATCCCGATGGAAATTCCATAAGCGGCTAATTCCAGGCTCATCAAGGGGACGGCATAAGGGGGGGGCATGCCGGTTAAGAAAAAGCTTATCACCGGACAAGACAAACCGACGAACAGACCGCTCAAGGGACCTACAAAGATGCCGGCTAACAGTACCGGAATGTGCATGGGCAGGAATATTCTGCCGGCCAGGGCTATCTGATGGAAAACGAAGGGGATGATCACCCCCAAGGCGATGAAAAACGCAGTCAAAGTTATCTGTTTACTGGTAATTTTTATCATGGTAATTTTTTGTCAACAATCCGTTGTCCGCCGGTATGCACCATACGGTGCATACCGCTGTTACTTCTGTGCGCTGGCCAAATAAAGATCGGACCGGTCGATGATCCGGATGTTTTTAAAACCGCTACGCATCATCATCTTTTTCATTGAATGATCTGGTGGGAGGGCATCATGTTTCACTGCCCCGCCGGCATTTTTGTGATGATGATTCAACTCTTTTTTCCCAAAAGGATGGGCGATGTAAAGCCTTCCCCCTTTTTTTAAAACCCGGGCCATCTCCTTAAGGGATTCTATCTTGTCGCATACGTGAGCAAAGGCAGAAAAACAGGTGATACAGTCGAGCTTTTGATCTTGGATGGGCAAAGCTTCGGCGGAAGCGTTCAAATAG
>JBDROD010000227.1:0-9081 GCA_043810415.1 Candidatus Zixiibacteriota bacterium
TGATCTGTATGGTTAAACTCGCTGAGCAATTTGCATAAGTAAATGAAATAAGGCAACTACTGTGGAGATAAAGATGATAAAAGATGCTCTGGAGGCTTCTGTAATCGAGGGAGAAAATAGACTCGATACCAGAGTTGAGCATATATATGCTTCTGACCTGATGAGTGACGTTTTAGCCTTTGGCAAGCCCAATTCGATCCTGCTTACCGGGCTGGCAACCCAACAGGCGGTGATCTCCGCACATATGGCGGAATTTAAAGGGGTAGTATTCGTTCGGGGCAAAAAACCCAAAGATGGTTCAGAGAAGTTCGCCAGGGATAACCTTCTGGTTTTACTCTCCACAGAGCTGGATATGTACGATGCTTGTATAAGGATAGATTCAGTCAGGAAAGGAAAACGCCTGGGGTTAAAGATAAGCTCAATTGGACAAAAGACTGAAGAGATATTGCTGAGCCATGAATTTTTCATTCAAGGGAACGATTTTGCTAATGCGGGGATGGTATCCACGGAAATAAAGTCAATTCTGAAAAAAATCGGATTTGACCCCAGATTGGTCCGAAGAGTTGCCATTTCTACCTACGAGGGGGAGATGAATGTGGTTATGCACGCCAGAAAGGCTAAAGTTAATCTTTCAGTTACTCCCCGGCTGATTGAAGTTGTGATTGAGGATGAGGGGAAGGGTATCCCGGATGTGGAGTTGGCTATGCAGGAAGGGTATACTACTGCCACTGAAGAGATGAGAGCTATGGGTTTTGGCTCTGGGATGGGACTGCCAAATATAAAGAAAAACTCGGATGAGTTACTGATCAAGAGCGAGGTTGGAAAAGGGACTATACTGCAAATAAAGTTTTTCATTTAAAGATCGGTTTTTAGACGGTGAAGGAATATCAGTTGGCACAATATTATCATGCTCACAAAGTAGATCTGGATAAGTGTCGCGGACATATGACCTGTATGCGTCACTGTCCTACCCAGGCCATTCGGGTTAGAGGTGGCAAAGCTATCATATCTGAAGAGCTCTGTGTCGATTGTGGTACTTGCATATCCGTATGCCCCTCCGGAGCTATTGTTCCAATCACTGATTCGGTGGCTGAACTCTCCCATTTCAAATATAAAGTAGTAGTCCCTTCCCCGGTGCTCTATTCCCAATTCGAGTCGAACGTTCATCCTTATATCATACATCTGGCTCTTAAAGAGCTCGGTTTTGACGAGGTTATGGATGCTGGTGCATCTTCCGCAGCTTTAGTTAGGGCGATAGTTCAATATATGAAAAAATATCGCGGTCGGCTTCCCTTGATATCCTCACACTGTCCCTCTATGCTCAGGTTAATCCAGGTAAAATATCCCGATCTGGTGGAACTGATTGTGCCATTGGATGTTCCAAGAGAGGTAACCGCCAAGGAAATCAGGATGAGTTTCCCGGATAAGTTAGGATTGAAATCAGAAGATATCGGAATAATTTACATAGCTCCTTGCCCGGCGAAGATTGTTTCGATCAAACAGCCAGCGGAAAAAGCCAAATCCTGGTTTGATGGAGCTTACTCGATGAAAGATGTTTATTCTGTGTTACTCCCTCATATCGTGGCAATAAAAGAGACATTTAATGAAAAGGATGTGCCAAAGGATTTCTCTTTTAATGCAGGTTGGGCTACACTTGGCGGTATAACCCGGGCGGTGGAGATGGAGAATTGGCTGGCTGTCTCCGGGCTGGATCACGTGATGAAGATATTAGATGATATCGAGAATTCAAAGCTACGCAACATCGATTTTGTGGAAGCTCTGGCCTGTATGTTAGGTTGTATTGGTGGGAAATTTAACGTAGAGAGTCCTTATGTTGCACGGACAAATAGCATCAAACAAAGGGCAAAGTATGAGAATCGCATAGAGACCAATGATGAGGAGATCGAAGAGAATTTGAAAAAGGGATATTATTTTATCGAAAACCCGATTTTGCCTCGTCCCACTAAATACTTCGACACTGATCTGGAAACATCTATTAAGAGAATGAAAGAGAAGGAGAGAGTGTATAAGAAACTTCGCCAGATAGACTGTGGCTACTGCGGAGCACCTACCTGCATGGTTTTTGCTGAGGATTATGTAAGGGGGGAGGCGAAGCTCACCGATTGTATCTTCCTGGCACAAAAAGGGGAAAAGGGATGATGAAAATTGACCAGTTTGAATCCGAGCTGGAGGAAGTTCTGTGTTAGATAAAGATTATCTCGAAATATTAACTGAATTCCGGGGTGAAGAGGGAGATTTGATTCCGCTTCTCCAGAGGATTCAGGAAAAGTTTGGTTATATCTCGAAGAAAGCCATTAAAAATATTTCCCGATTTTTGAAAATCTCCGAAAACCAAATCTTCGGAGTAGCTTCTTTTTACTCCCAATTCCGGTTTAATCCTCCGGGCAGAAACTCCATCAAAGCCTGTCTGGGAACTGCCTGCCATGTGCGTGGAGGGCAGGTTCTCTGCGAGGCATTGGAAAGAGAACTGGAGATTTCCACTGGACAAACAACTAAAGACAGAAAGTTCGATCTTCAACGAGTGGCTTGTTTAGGGTGTTGTGCTCTGGCACCCGTGGTTCAAATCAATGATGATATCCATAGCTGGATGACCGTGATTCGTTTAAAAGGGATTTTAGATAAATATGAATAGTTTTGAAAGAAAAAGAAAAGAAGCTCAAAAGAAATGGGATTTGCTTAAATCCAGTAAAATCCCGGTTATTTATCTGGGCACTGCCTCCTGTGGCAGGGCTGCAGGTGCTATGGAAGTGCTGGGCTCGGTTCAGAAAACACTGAAAGAAAACCGTTTGAAAGCAAAAATTGTCCAGGTAGGGTGTATTGGACCCTGTTATCTGGAACCACTTATGGATATTAAGTTACCAGATCGTCCACGGATAAGTTATGCTAATGTCAATCCAGAAAAAGCTCAAAAGATAATCGAGTCCTATTTAATAAAAGAAGACCCTCAGGCTCAACTATCAGTGGGGCATTTCGGAGATGAAAGTTATGAATTTGTAAATGGAATTCCAAGGTTCTTCGATCTTCCTATGCTTAAACCACAAGTGAGGGTAGTACTCAGAAACTGCGGATTCATAGACCCGGAGGAGATCGACCATTACTTGGCTAACCAGGGATACCAGGGGGTTATGAATGCTTTCAAGAAAGGACCTGAAGAGGTAATCGCAGAGGTAAAGGAATCTGGGCTGAGAGGGAGAGGTGGAGCAGGGTTTCCTACTTATAAGAAATGGGAGATCTGCAGAGGTTCTTCCGCTAAAATAAAGTATATGATCTGTAATGCGGACGAAGGAGATCCGGGAGCTTTTATGAATCGATCCCTGATAGAGGGAGATCCACATTCAGTCCTTGAAGGAATGCTGATCGCAGCATATGCCATTGGTGCTTCCCGGGGATATATCTACATAAGGGCAGAATATCCTTTAGCCATTGCTGGTTTGAAAAAAGCCATAACCCGGATGAGAGAATATGGTTTTTTAGGCAAAAACATTCAAGACTCAGGCTTCGATTTCGACATTACCATTAAAGAAGGAGCAGGAGCTTTTGTCTGTGGTGAGGAGACTGCTCTAATTGCTTCGATTGAGGGTAAAAGAGGGTTGCCCAAGACCAGACCTCCCTTCCCGGCAGTTGAGGGTCTTCACTCCATGCCCACTATCATTAATAACGTGGAAACACTGGGAACTCTTCCCAATATTTTGAGGAATGGTGCCTCCTGGTATAAGCAATATGGCACTCCGGGAAATTATGGCACTAAAACATTTTCTCTGGTTGGAAAAATACGCCGCTCAGGATTGATCGAAGTCCCGCTGGGAATGACGCTCAGGAAAATAATTTTTGATATAGGGGGTGGTTCAAGGAAGCCTTTCAAAGCAGTCCAGACTGGTGGACCTTCTGGAGGTTGCCTCTCTGAAGAATTTTTAGATACGCCAGTAGATTATGAATCGCTGACCGAGGCTGGATCAATAATGGGATCAGGAGGGTTGATCGTGATGGATGAAGATACCTGCGTGGTGGATATTGCTCGCTATTTTTTAGATTTTACACAGAAGGAATCCTGTGGTAAATGTTCTCCCTGTCGTGTAGGGTCCAGGCATATGGTGGAGATCCTGGAAAGGATTACAAAAGGGGAAGGGCAAGCAGATGACCTTTTAAAACTTCAGACTTTAGGGGAGACCGTTAAAAAAGGCTCGCTCTGTGGTTTAGGACAGACTGCCCCGAATCCAGTTTTAACTACGCTCCGTTATTTCCGACCAGAATATCTCCTGCATGTAAAAGAGAAGCACTGTCCAGCTACTGTTTGTAGAGAGCTTATCGAATACCGGGTTATCCCTGATAAATGTACTGGATGTCAGCGTTGCGTCAGCGTATGTCCTACGGGTGCCATTACCGGACCCAGAGCAGAACCACACAACCTTGATCCATCCAAATGTATAAAGTGTAGAGCCTGTTATGAGATCTGTCGTTTTGATGCCATAGCCGGCGATGCTATCATCATCAGGTCCAGGCGGAGAAGTGAAGATGAGCAAACGAAATGAGAAAGTGACCATAAATATAGATAACCAGGTGCTTGAAGTAGAAAAAGGGTTGACCATCCTTCAATCTGCTGAGCAGAATAATATCTATATCCCTACCCTCTGCGCTCACAGGGATTTGACTCCTTTTGGGGGTTGTCGTATGTGCCTAGTGGAGGTTGAGGGGATGCGTGGCTTCCCCACAGCCTGCACTACTCCGATTGAGAATGGGATGATAATAAGAACTCATACTGCTCAAATTCAAGCAGTGAGAATAGAGATTTTACAGTTGATTTTAAGCGAGCATACTTCAAGTTGTTTGGTCTGTGAGGAGAAAGATGAATGCAAAAACTTTATGGGAACAATCCGCAAAGCTGGAGTAACCACTGGGTGCCGGTATTGTCCGAATGATAGGCAGTGTGAACTTCAAGAGATAGCGGAGAAGTTAGGAGTGAAGGAGATTAACTATCCTATCTATTATCGTAATCTCAGGGTGGAAAAAGATGACCCCTTCTACGACCGTGATTATAACCTATGCATCCTTTGTGGAAGATGTATCCGGATGTGTCAGGAAATTCGTAACGCTAACACCTTAACTTTTAAACAAAGAGGACGGTATACGGTTATTGGTCCAGCTTATGACCGCACTCACCTTGAGGCGGGCTGTGAATTTTGCGGAGCGTGCGTATCTGTTTGCCCCACTGGTGCACTTTCCGAGAAAGTGAGGAAATGGGAGGGTAAAGCTGAACGGGAAGAAATCACAACCTGTCCTTTGTGTGGTGTAGGGTGTCAGATACGTTTACTGATAAAGGAAAATGAAATCATTGGCACTCTTCCGGCAGAAGATACTCTGGTGAATAACGGACAGCTATGCGTTAAAGGGAGATTCTGTATTACCGAGCTGGTAAATAATCACCAACGTTTGAAAAAACCATATAAGACTCAGGATAATATCAAGGTAGAAATATCCTGGGAAGAAGCTCTCGAATTAATCTTTGATAAACTTTCTACCTGCTCACCTGAACAGTTTGGAATGCTGATCTCACCCAACTGCAGTAATGAAGATTTATACATTGCCCAGAAATTTACCAGAGTGGTTATGGGCTCATCCAATATCGATACTTCTGCAAGAGGGTTCTATGGTTCTGGTTTCAATGCTTACCTGAACCTTTTAAAAATGAGCGTTCCCCTTTCTAAACTAAAAGATGCCTTACTCATCCTTTGTGTCGGTCTGGATACCAGGTTTGGGAGAGCAGTGGTGGGGGTTGAACTCCGAAAGGCAATTAAAAAAGGAGCAAAAATAATTACTATCAATCCCAGAGAGCATGATCTCACCCTGATCGCCGAGAAGTGGCTTCGACCAGTTCCTGGGATGGAAGTTGATCTTCTTCGTTCTTTAGTGAGTCTGATTGAGGAAAAGAAAATCAGGACTTCACAGCACCGGTCAAAGGGGAAGAGCGAAAATCTTAAGGATGAACTTGAAAGAGTAGCTAAAATGCTTAAGGAAGCTTCTTTTCCGGTGATACTTGTGGGTTCAGATTTTTTGCAATACGACAAAAGTCATCAGATTTTTGAAAGTATAGAGAAAATAGCGCGAAATATTGATGCTGGAATCATTCCCTTACCCGCTCAGAACAATCTCTTAGGTTCCATTCTCATGGGGTGTTACCCGGAACTTCTTCCCGGAGGACTTTCTTCCACTCATAAAGAGAAATTAGATGATCTTAGAAAAAGGTGGGGGAAAGACCTCCCTGAATTTTCTTCGGTATGGAATTCAGAGAAACTTTTATCTGGTTCCAAGGTAAAAGTACTTTACCTTATAGGAGAGGTTCCCTCTAACTTCCGACCCCCTTCTGATTTCTTGATTTTTCAAAACATTTATCCTCCGGATTCCTTATATGAAGCTGATCTTGTTCTTCCTTCAACTGCTTTTACGGAAATGGATGGAACATTCATCAATGGTGAGGGACGGATTCAAAGGGTAAGAAGAGGTGTTCTCCCTCCAGGCCAAGCTTTACCTGACTGGAAGATACTCTGCCTTATCGCTCAAAAAATGGGGAAAAAGGGGTTTGATTTCTCAAATCCTAAAGAGGTTCATAAAGAGATCTCCTCCATCGTAAAAGGATTTGGAGATTTTAATAATATCGAACGCAAGGCTGGTCCTCTGATATGCGAAGGGGAGTTGATTATTTCTCAGTCCAGACCAAAAGGAAAGACGAAAACAAAAAATGGATTCCCTTTTATCCTTAATAATTCTCTGGCTGAACATTCTTATCGGGGTTTTTCTCTCACCACCTGGGTTGAAGGAGCAAGAAAGATATTTAACGAGGGATTAATAGACTTAAACCCGGAAGATGCTAATAAAAATGGAATATCTGAGGGGGATGAAGTTGTGGTTACATCGGCTCAGTTTGAGAAGGTCTGGCTTGCAAGAATTTCGAATGACCAGCTTCAGGGAACCCTGCATGTCACATTGCGTCAAGGCGAAGTGGTTGGACCTAACCCCCATCCAGTAAGAATAAGGAAAAAAGATGTTTAAACTGATAAAAAACCAGATGATTGTGCCTAATATCCACCTCTTGACTTTAGAGGCACCGGCAGTTGCCCAGCAGGTGAAACCAGGACAGTTCGTAATTTTGCGAGCAGAGGAAGATGGAGAAAGGATACCATTATCTGTGTCTGATTGGGATACAAAAGAAGGAACAATTACAGTTGTTTTGATGAATGTTGGTAATACTACAGGAAGGCTGGCTTCTCTTGAAAGTGGAACCAGCATTCCAACTGTAGTGGGACCACTGGGGAATCCCACTGAAATCGAAAGTTTTGGCACGGTTCTCTGTATGGCTGGATGTTACGGTATCGGAAGTATTTTACCGATAGCCAGAGCACTTAAACAGAAAAATAATAAGGTTATCACAGTTATCGAAGCCAGAAGCTCATATCTTTTTTACTGGGAGGATAGACTTAAAGAAGTTTCAGATAAACTCTTCCAGATCACCAGGGATGGTACAAAGGGTTACCGGGGACATATAAGCAGGCTTACGGAGATCATCCAGTCATCTGAAGAGACAATTAATCGCATCATCATTAACGGCTGCACTTTCCTTTTGAAAAGAGGGTCGGATATAAGCCGGCCTTTGAATATAAAAACTGTAGTCAGCTTGAATCCAATTATGATCGATGGCACTGGAATGTGCGGGGTGTGTCGGGTAACTGTCGGTTCTACCACAAAATTTGCTTGCGTGCACGGTCCGGATTTCGATGGACATCAGGTTGATTGGGCCGAGCTTTTACAGCGTCGCAAAACATACTTGAAAGAGGAGGTTATACCTCTCAGGACCAGCAGGTGTGAAGAGCATGTTGAAAGGTCATAGGGAATTATTTTATGTCTGAACCGCAGAAAAAAAAGCTGGACTTAAAAAGAAGGGAAATGCCCAAACAGATACCTGAAGTAAGAAGGCATAATTTCAGCGAAGTGGCTTTAGGGTATCTGGTTGAAACTGCAGTTGAAGAAGCTCAGAGATGTCTGCAGTGCAAAAATCCAAAATGTGTTTTAAAGTGTCCGGTGGAGATAGACATCCCCGGCTTTATCAAGTGTATAGCTGAAAAGAATTTTTCTGTTGGAATCAGAATATTAAAAGAAAATAATTTACTGCCAGCTATCTGCGGTCGAGTTTGTCCCCAGGAGGAACAGTGTGAAGAAACCTGCATTCTCCAGAAAAAAGGAGGACAGATTGCAATTGGTCGTCTGGAGCGGTTCCTGGCAGACTGGGAAGCGGAACAAGATAAGCTGGAGATTCCGGAAATTCCGTCATCCACTGGACGAAAGGTGGCCGTGGTAGGTGGGGGACCGGCTGGACTCACCGTAGCCGGGGATCTGATAAAATTAGGGCATCAGGTTACTATATTTGAAGCTCTGCATAAAATGGGAGGGGTCTTAATTTATGGTATTCCAGAATTCAGGCTTCCTAAGGCGATAGTGAACAGAGAAGTGGAATACCTCAAAAAATTAGGCGTGAAAATAGTAACCGATTTTGTGGTGGGAAAAACCAGAACCGTGGATAGTCTTTTAGAGGAATTTGATGCTGTATTTGTCGGTTCTGGCGCGGGGCTTCCCTGGTTTATGAACATACCTGGCGAAAACCTGAATGGCGTTTATTCAGCCAATGAATATCTAACCAGGATGAATCTGATGAAAGGTTTTCTCTTCCCGGAGTTTCATACCCCCATAAAAAATCATAAAAAAGTAGCAGTTATCGGTGGAGGAAATGTGGCTATGGATTGTGCCAGAACTGCCTTAAGACTGGGTGCAGAAACCAGGATTATTTACAGGAGATCCAGACAGGAACTTCCAGCCCGTTTAGAAGAGATAGAAAATGCAGAGGAAGAAGGGATTATTTTCGAGTTTCTAACTCTCCCTATTCGATATACTGGTGATGAAAATGGGTGGATTAAGGAAATTGAATACATAAAGATGAAGTTAGGTGAGCCTGATTCTTCTGGCAGGAGAAAACCAATTCCTATCGAAGGTTCAGAAACAATTTTACCTGTGGAT
>JBDROD010000228.1:0-3767 GCA_043810415.1 Candidatus Zixiibacteriota bacterium
CTAAGTGCTGTTGACCCAGAGAGAGTGGCTCAGTTTCTCATGAAGGGGAGATTTGGGGAAAAAGACATCACAGAATTCGAAGTAAAGGATAACTCCCTGATAACTGAGTGTGTATTCGAGAATCCGGGAACATATATTTTAGCTATAGCATTGAAGCCAAAGGAGATAAAGCTAACGGCCAAAGAATTCAACGAATACGTGCTCCATGACGGGCTGCCGGAAATCTATGATCTGAGGAAAAAAGAGGGAATTCTAGATAAAGATGCAGTTGAATACTATTCCAAATATCCAAAAACCATCATCCAAGTAGGAGAACGGCTGGACATTTCCATTCTGGAACCCTTGGGGCTGGCCTTAGAGATTATTCCATTAAAGAACCCCTATTCCCTGAAAATTGGAGATGATTTGCCCGTTAGAGTGTTGTTCAAGAATAAACCTCTTGAAAACGCAGAAGTTGCCTGGAGTTATCCAGGACGTGGGGAAGAATTTGCCGGATCAATCAAGACGGATTCAAACGGGAAGGCTATCATCCCTTTAGAGAAGGCCGGGCCTTACATCATTAGGGCGATTCAAATGGAATGGGTTAAGAAAGATACCCATGAATGGGAGAGCTACTGGGCTTCTTTGACTTTTGAAGTACTTCCTGTCTCTTTCCCCGACTAGCATTAAACTGTACCGTTTAATAACTTCAAAACTCATGACATTATACAAGGAGGACGGCACCTACACCAGTCAAAAATAAGGGGAACCACAGGAAAAGTGCTAAATTTATGTGATGCGACATAATTATCACGCAAATAAAACTTGACAACGGAGGTTTTTCTCTGTATCATTTGGGTAAATCCGATGCGAAAGGAGCTTACCCATGGAACCCAGCCTCATTCCCCTTCCTGTCGATAAGAGTATCACTGAGATCAGTCCTGTCGCTTACATGAAAGATCTCGGCTCCCATATCAGGATTGTGGTCAATCATCACCATCTTTTTGAATTTAAAAAGGAAGATACTGTCTCGAAGGTGGCCTCCATTGTCATACTTCTTCGAATCGGTGCAGCCAAGCAGGTCGAGATCGACCGTGCGTTTGATGTCAACAGGGATACAGCCCGTCGTTACTTATCCAATGTTGAAAGATACGGCTTAGCGGGTTTATTCATGACCAAAACAGGTCCTCAGGGGCCCCATAAGATAACCCCGAAGGTGCACCGGTTCATCGTAGACAGACTCAATCAGAATCAGGGGGTGGCGGTTGTTTTGAAAGCAGTCAGAGAGGAATTTGATTTAGAGCTGAGCCGGAAATCAATCGAACGCATCCGTTATAGTCTTTCCGAGAAAAATTTACCCGAGTTGACGACTATGGATTTGCCACTTGAGGAAGAATCTGAAGAGGAAAAAACTCTGGAGCCTGTGGGGACGAGAGAGGCCCTCTCTTCTGATGATCTTATAGACAATGGCCCGGCTAAGAAGAGCCCGGCCGGTTTATTTTTTCTCTGGCCGTTTCTCCACTTGCTCGGGTTTAAGGAGATGTCGAATAGGATATTCTCGCCTCTTCGGGCTCGTCTTTTCTTTGTGAGGGAGACGCTTTTAACCATCCTGATGCTGGCCTTACTGCGTTGTCGAAGCATTGAGGACTATAAGACGTTGGAGAAACGCCGTTTGGGTCTTTTCTGGGAGGGGTCACGGGGCATGGACTTGCGTACTCTGCGTCGCAAACTCAACGAACTTTCCTTGCAGAAAAAATCTTTGAGTTTATTAACCCAGCTGGCCCGGCGTTACCAAGAGATAGGTCTTGTCCAATGTGGTGTCTTGTACTTTGACGGACATTTTATCCCCTACCATGGGGAGAGGAATGTGCATAAGGGTTTTTTCACCCAGCGGCGGCTGGCTGTTCCTGGCCAGAATCAGTTTTTCCTCAACGGAGCTTCTGGCCGTCCGGTTTTCTTCTGGCTCAAGCCGGCTAATAGCACACTCCACGAGATTATTCCTGAGCTTATCGAACAGATTCGGGAGCTGACGGGGCAGAAGTTTTTTACCATAGTCTTTGATCGCGGTGGATTCTCCTCGAAACTGTTTCGGACGTTAGATAGTGAGGGGATTACGTTCATGACCTATTTGCGTGGAGCCAAAGAGCATGTTGATCCCTCAGCATTTGACCGACACACCATTGAGTATCGGCGACGGAAGGAGGTAGCGGAATTAGCTGAGCTTGGATACATCGGAATGAGTCCCCAGCGCTACCGGCTGGTCGTGCGGAAGAAAGATGAGAAACAGACTTTTATTCTGACCAATGACTTTGAACGAACCATTGATCGGGTTGCCACTCTGATGTTTAACCGGTGGAGCCAGGAGAACTTTTTCAAGTATATGGTCAGAGAGTATCATTTGGATTCTCTTTTGAGTTATCTGGCTGAGGAAAGCCCTGAGGTCGTGATGGTCAACAACCCTCAAAGAAGGGAGAATCGCCATCTGAAGAAGGAGCTGGAGAAAAAATTAGCCCAGATGGAACATTTTCTGGCAGAGAAGTTGACGGTTACAAGGACACGAGCACCGAGCCAACCGATGAAACAGAAGATCCTCAAGGGCCAGGAAAAAACTTCTGAGATTAAAGATTCCATCAAGCGGCTTAATACTCAGTACAGGCAGATGCCGAAAAAAATACCGGCTTCCCAACTCGGTGATAATCGTACTCGAGAGATCCTCTCTCAAGAGAAGAAGATGCTTGTCGATAGTCTAAAGCTTTTAGCCTACAATGCAGAGGAGTGGCTTTTGGACATTCTGGCCAGACAATACAACGATTCCCGTGACTTTCGCCGTGTGCTCCTTCTCATCATGAAGACACCAGGAACCATCCAGCGAATCGATGATCGCCTGCTTATCCAGCTTGATTCTCTTCACAATCCAAGATATCAAAGAGCAGCAGAGTATCTCTGTGATAAGATTAACCAGATGGAGATTCCTGCTCCCAGCGGAAAAGGAACCATGGTTTTTGAAGTCAGAAGACACTATAATGCTTGATTGTAGAGCAACGTTTTTTGCCCCATTTCATGAGGTCTGAAGTTATCTTTTTGCTGATCTATATAAATATACAAGTAGTCATAAATGGCACGTCAAATGGGACTGGAAATCTCTCCGGCAAAGGGCTAACATTTACCCGAATCACATAATGCAAAGGAGTGAACCCATGCCGCTTATCGAAGTGCATCTGCTGGAGGGACGGACGGACGAGCAGAAAAAAGCGCTGCTTCAGGAAATCACCCGTGCCGTGCATGAATCCATCGGAATTTTCACCGAAAGAATTTACGGTTGCAGGAGAACTCTACGCCGACAGAAAATGAATAAAAATCCCGGCCGGCGGGACGTGAATCGGCGTTATTCCTCTATCCGGACCTTGGCGTCGTGGGCCAGGGTGAAGTGGCCGTCGATCAGGACCTGCTCCCCTTCCGTGACTCCATCCAGCACCTCCGCGTAATCCTCGTTTTCCAAGCCGATTTCCAGATAGCGCCACTTGGCGACACCATTATCGAAAACAAAGGCAAGCTTGCGTCCTGACCGGCTGAGAACGGCATCCTGCGGAATAAGAAGGCGGTCCTTGTAGATGTCGGCCGCAATTTCCACCTCGGCGTGCATACCGGGTTTGATCTCCTCCGCGGGATTGTCGACATCGATGATAACGTCGCAGGTACGCTTTTCCGGATCTACAAGAGGACTGATGGCTTTGACCCTTCCTTTGAACACCCTTTCCGGGTAGGCGCTGAATTTGAGATCCACCTCT
>JBDROD010000229.1:0-2490 GCA_043810415.1 Candidatus Zixiibacteriota bacterium
ATACCTTTCTCGAACGCTCTGGACTGCAGCTTGTATCTGATGTCCTCGATTTCCGACAGGGTGATGCGGGATATATTATGCACCGCTGCCAATGGGTAGGGATAACCCAAAAAAGCCGGATCACCGGAAAGATGGGACAAAAATGAGAAGATCAAATTGGCATCTACCGGATCGAATCTATTCACGTCGATACGGAAACCGAAATCGGATGATGCTTTCAGTTTAGCCACAAATATTTTGCCAAAGTAGCTAGAGGTAATGTCGTGAAGTTGGTCACCGATGTGAGTCTCATGATTCATCCGGTCTGAAACCTGGCAGAACCATTTTGATCCGGGGTGGAACCTCTCCCCTCTTTTCATCACCGCGGGAATCAGGGGAGCTTTGTCTCCCCAGTAAAGCGTGCTGGTTTTGGTAACACCCACCAGATGTACTCCCTTCTCCTTTGCTTTCCGGGCGAATTGAAGCAGAAAATTATAGGGCGGGGCGATGCTCGCCTTAAGCGACCCGTCGATCAAAAGCATATCTCCACTTTCCAGTTCATCTAATAGTTCCTGAGCTAATCTCCATTCTGAGAAAAGCCTTAGACGGTCTAACATCTTATCCATTCCCGGAGCTTCCGATGGCTCCTCTCCGGTAAGTCCTCGAAATACGGTGACATACATTTCTGATAGGTTGGCTTTTGAGATTATCTCCAATTTTAGAGGGATGATCCTCTGCCCGATCCTTTTTCCGTGTTGATAAACAACCACGCCAGCCCGGTAAACTCCTATCAAAAACGACCTCCCTTTCACCACCGTAGCTGAGCCGCCGTCTACTGCCGCCACCTTTCCCTGCGGTTCCTGTTCTCGGATTAAGTTGAAAGAGAGCTCATCCAAATTCTTATCCAGCATCAATGGCTCTTTCTCTTCATCCCCCGATTCTATCTCGATATAGGAGGGTTCCTGATCCAGCGCCTCCCGGATGAAGCTAACGGCTCGGTTTATCTCCGTTTCTATGTTCTCGTTAATATCCAGCATCTTATCTCTTTCGCATGTGATAAACAAAATCAAATATCAAATTGTCGATCTTTTATTCTTCAGTTGGCAACATGTTGAAATCTCTTATTTTCCATTTTCCTCTTTTTTTATTCAAAAGTAATTTGACCTGCTTATCGATCTCTCCGGTTTCTTCCCCCTCAATAATTATCCTCAACTTCAGTCTCAGTCCCAGTTTCAGTCTGACTTCCGCACTGTCCTGGTATATGATAAAGCTTTTGCTTAGTATGCTGGCACTATCATATTCCCCCTGTTGGGATAAACTATCCAAAAGCCGGGAAGATAGATTTTTCTTTTTATCCAAGAGAAGGGAATCGAGCACTGCGGTATTCTTTTGGTCAATCCCTCTTTCAAAGCCGGTAAGAACCTTTTTGATGAGTTCCACGTCGTCGTCCGGCTTCTTACCCACGCATCCGCTTATTAGAAATACAAGCAAGACCGGTAAGCCGAAACTGTAATAGTATTTTTCTCTGTTCATTTTCATCCCCTGGTGATATTGATTCAAACACCGATACAATTATAAAAGGAGACAATGAAAAAAACAACCTCATTTTTAAGTTAGTAGTCTGCAGGTCAGAAATCCTACGTTTCTGACAACAAATTCCCGTCTGTTCCCCCTAAGATAGAAACTTGGATGATTTCTCCTGAGGGGAGCGCACAAACAGCAGTTCGTATGTCAGGAGCCCTTTGACTCCTGACAATATGTTTTGATTGTCGATAATTTCACCTTCTAATCTCCCATTTATTCTTCTTATCACATGTCCATTTTGCGCCGTTACCATCGGGAAGGTAATATCTATTTCATCACCAACGTAACATTCCAGCGAAAACCAGTGTTGGTTTATAATATAGATTTACTGTGGACTTCATTCTGTGCAATCAAAAACAAGACAGGTTTTGATCTAATCACATGGGTTATCCTGCCGGATCATTTCCATGTGGTGATTGATCCTAAGCGAAATGACATTTCGAACGTCCTTCAGCGAATCAAGATGAGCTTCGGTTTTCTCTGGTGAAAGTGAATGAATTTATACTCTGGCAGAGTGTGGCAAAATCGGTTTTGGGATCATATCATCCGAGATCAAAACGATCTGAATCGGCACATCGATTATGTCCATTTCAATCCAGCTAAGCATGGATACGTTAATTCGCCATTCGACTGGACGCACTCATCTATCCACAAATATCATAGGGAAGGTTTCTATTCTAGCGATTGGGGATTAAGAGTCACTCCGGAGAGTGAAGACAAATTCGGAGAGTAACATTGAGTGTCAGGAGCAAAGGGCTCCTGACCTTGTATCTTACCCTTCAGATCGTATCTTATGCTAGACAAAAGAAACAGGCCGGGATGAAACTTTCTCCTGACCAAGGCCTTAAGAGCCTGCTCGGTAGATCAGTTCTCCCGGCCTGTCACAGGATCGCACAACACCGAACAGTATCTGAGGCCTTCGCTTTC
>JBDROD010000230.1:0-2419 GCA_043810415.1 Candidatus Zixiibacteriota bacterium
TCTATTGGCTGAGCCTCAGGAGTGACCGTAGCCCCGATATAAAAATCTGTGCTTCCGTTCAGTTCATTGCCACTGATATCTTTCCCTTCGTTGAGGGATTTTACCATGTGAATGAGCTGAGCCGAATCGAGGTCAAAAACCGGTTTAGCCTGGGGATGATCTCCCACCGTGATATAATCACCGGTTAAGCAGAGGACATTCCTAATCCCCAAGACGTGGGCACCCAGTAAATCTGACTGCTGGGCCAACCGAGTCCGGTCTCTACAGGTCATCTGGAGGATAGGTTCTCCATCCTTTTCTTTGATGAGCTGACAGACCGCCAGAGAGGATATCCTCATCACTGAACTCTGGTTATCCGTCACATTAAGGGCATGAACTTTATCCTTAAGCAGGTCAATGTGGTGAAGCATCTCTTCTATTTTGGTTCCTTTGGGAGGGCCAATTTCGGCCGTGATGGTGAATTCTCCCGACTCTAGAGTCTCTCGAAAACTTCTCTTATTCATGAGCCGCTTCTCCTCTTTCGTAGGCCTGGTGTATCACTTTTCCTGGCTTCGTCTGGACATCATGCCTTTTGGGTGGAAACAGCTTCTTGATGTTATCTAATCCGCCCGTCTTTTCTAACCGTCTGTATATCAAAGTCCAGGCACAGTCTTTGTCCTTGTCCACCTCGCATTTGCCATCATTGGTCCCGCCACAGGGACCATTCAAAAGCCCCTTGGGGCAGATAGTTACCGGACAGATGCCTCCCGTCTCGCCCAAGATACAGTCACTGCATGCCATACACCGTTGGGACCATATACCCTCGCGTTCAGCCACCCCGATGAATCTGGTATTCACACCTGGTAAAACCCTCTTAGTATCATACATTTCAGCCAGAAATTGAACGCCAGCTCCGCAGGCTAAAGACACCACTACGTCAGCATCGGTAACTTTCTTTGCTAATGGCTCAAGGTATTCTTTGTCACATTGCCGTTCTACTGTGGTCTCGGTAATCTCTAATTCCCGTCCCTCCCGCCTGGCATCCAATCGGAGCAAAGAGGCCAGGATTCCCACCTCTTTTTCCCCACCTACCATGCATACCGATACGCAGGTTCCGCAACCCACTATGAGCATTTTTTTAGCATCACCCACCATCTGTTTTATTTCATTAAATGTCTTTCGCTCGGCAATAATCATCTCATCCTCCTGATGGCTGGACAAGTTCACTTTTTTGGTTTTTTTAGCGGGCTAGGACCTAATTCCTTTGCTATCTTGGTCATTTCATCGGCTGCCTTGGCAAACTCCTTCGCGTCTGAAGCCCCCATGTTAAACATTTTAAGGCGTTCTGGTTCGATTTTAACCTCTGCTAATAATCCCTTGGTGTAATTTACTCTTTTCTTGGCTCGGATATTTCCTTCCAGGAAATGACATTCTCCCTCCATTCACCCAGCCACAAACACTGCATCCGCCCCCCCTTCGAAAGCCTTCAAAAGGTAGAGGATATCAAGTTTTCCGGTACATTGGAGTTTGATAATCCGGACATTAGGCGAATATTCCAACCTCATTGATCCAGCGAGGTCAGCAGCCGTGTAGGCACAATAATTACAGCAGAAAGCCACAACTTTGGGTTCAAAATCCGTCATCCTTATCCCTTTCTCAAACCGTCCTGATTATGGTCATTCACACTGAAGCTTCCCGTTGGGCAAAAATTATCTCGCACTTGGCGATTATTTGATTATCCTTATAGTGCTGGACATCAATAGCTTTCCGGGGACAGGCACTGGCACAGATTCCGCAGCCCTGGCAGGCAGCCGGTTCGATATAGGCCACGCCTTCTTCGGTGATGGCCGGAACATGGAAGGGGCACTCCCGAACACAGGTAAGACATGCTGCACACCGATCCTGATCCACCACTGAAACAACGCCCCCCACATACCGCTTATCCTTAGAAATAATAGTAGCTGCCCGAGCCGCAGTGCCCCGGGCTTGGGCAATACTTTCATTTATAAATTTTGGTGAGTGGGCCAGACCAGCCATAAAGAACCCCTCATTAGAAAAGTCCAGGGGCCGGAGTTTCATATGGGCCTCTAAGAAAAACTTGTCAGCGTTAAGAGGAAGTTTTAATTTGGCGGCAAGTTCTTCGCAATCCGGACGGGGATGAATACCAGCGCTGAGGATCAAATAATCAGGATTAAGAAGGATTTCCCGGTTGAGGATCTCATCGAATATTTTAACCTTAATCTTTCCATCATCAACGTTCACTTCTGGTTTCCGGTCCACCTCGTAGCGCACAAATACTACTCCCTTTTCCCGAGCTTCTTTATAATAGAGTTCATTAAATCCATACGTTCGTATATCTCGATAAAAAATATAAATGTTGACCTCAGGGTTCATCTCTTTAAGTTTAAGGGCATTCTTTATCGCCTCCGTGCAACAAATG
>JBDROD010000231.1:0-2027 GCA_043810415.1 Candidatus Zixiibacteriota bacterium
GAAGATCCGCAGCTTGCATCGCTATTGGTGGAAATCCAGGATACGGCCAACCAGGCTGGTATGGATCTGATCTCTATCAAACCCGGTGAGATGGCAGCGCAAACAAATCTTACCAATATTCCTCTGCAAATCCATGTGGAAGGTTCCTTCTTTGATCTTGTTGACTTTCTGTACAGATTGAAGGATTTAAAAAGAGAAATACGTACGGACAAGATCATCATTTTAGGGACAGAATGGCCCGAATTGTCGGTGGATTTGGAGGCAAGCACCTATACCCTGGCTAAACCTCCCAATACACCGGAGAATAACGCTGGTGGCCAGAGTAAGGAATAGTCATGAAAGATTTCCTGGAAAAGATGAAAGAATTCATCAAAACTCCTTTGGGTAAATTAGCACTTGTTGGGGTTGTTTTGCTGATTTTACTTTTTCTGGCAGTCTTTTTGGTCCTCACTTTCCTCTTTTTTAATAATCTGAGGACCACATCCAAAGAAACCTCGAAAGTACCGGTTGAAATTAAAAAAACCTCGGAGACAGCGACGGCAAGCGCTAAAAAAAGCACGTCTGAAACGGACACGGCTAAAGATGAAAAACCGGAGGAGTTAACCAGTTTTGAGGTCTATGAATATAAGGATCCCTTTGAGCCGTTAATAACAGAAGAAAGCACCGGCACACCAGGCTCCGGTGATACCACACCCACTACTCCTACAACAACTCCCGGTGATGAAGGCGATGAAGGGGAAGAGTCATCAACCGGTTCCGGAGAAGAAACCACCGGTCCTCAGGTTTTGGAAGTGCAAGATATTTATACTGAAAATGGAACCAAGTATAGTTCGGTTAAATATGGTTCTTCCGTACACAAAGTAAAAGAAGGTGATCGGGTCGATGAGTCGCCTTACGAGGTTCTGACTATCGGAACTGATAGTGTTGTATTTCTCTATGGCGATCAGCGGGTGCAAGTGAGCATCGGCGAGAGCATCCTCAAGTAAAAGGATTTATTGTTTCCTCCCCCTTGACGGGGGAGCCGCATGTTATTTTCCCCCTCCCTTGACGCGGGAGGCGCATGTTATTTTTCCTCCCCCTTGATGGGGGAGGATTAAGGTGGGGGTGAACAAGAGATAGCTGGTTACTACTATCACCCTCCCCTAACCCCTCCCATCAAGGGAGGGGAAGAGAAATAAGCTCATTTCGGCATCTTTTTCACCTGACGTATGTCGTTTAGGAGTGATTTGGAAAGATGTTTAAGTTTCATACGGCCGGAGAATCGCATGGACCGGGATTGACCGTAATAATCACAGGGGTCCCGGCAGGCCTGTCCCTATCAAGAGAATTGATTAACCGGGAACTGGCGCGCCGTCAACAAGGAGCGGGGCGGGGAGGCCGTATGAAGATTGAGAAGGATAAAGTTGAGATTATGAGCGGCGTCCGCTTCGGAAAAACCATTGGTAGTCCCATTTCTATGCTTATTCCAAACCGGGATTGGGAAAATTGGTCAGGCATCATGTCCCAAGAGAAAAAACCGTCTGATCTGAAAGAGATAACTCAACCCCGGCCCGGACACGCAGACTTCGCGGGCGTTCTAAAGACCGGGCAGACCGACATCCGCAATGTGTTGGAGAGGGCAAGTGCAAGAGAAACAGCTTGCAGAGTAGCCGCCGGGACTGTTGCCAAGAAGCTTCTGGATGAAATGGATATTACTATTCTCAGTCATGTGATCCGGATAGGCTCGGTTTCCGTATCTTATGCTTCACCGCCGCAGATTAACGATATAACCAAGATTGAGGAATCGGATGTACGCTGTCTTGATACCAAAGCAACGGAGCAGATGAAAGCGGAGATAGACCAAGCAAAGCGGGAAGGAGATTCCCTGGGTGGTGTTTTTGAGGTTCTGGCTTATGGCGTACCACCGGGAATAGGTGATTACACCAGCTGGGACTGCCGGCTAGACGGAAGGTTGGCAAAAGCTTTGATGAGCATTCCTGCCATAAAAGCAGTTGAAATCGGTTCCGGATTTTGGGCATGCCAAAAGC
>JBDROD010000232.1:0-5312 GCA_043810415.1 Candidatus Zixiibacteriota bacterium
AGATAGTCAACAAAAGAATCCCTTATCATTTGCCTTATCACAAAACCACCCCAATCCTTTTAATCCATCAACCAAAATTGACTTTGCTCTTTCTCAATCGAGTTATGTTACCTTTCAAATTTATGACATCTTGGGAAGAAAAGTCAGAACCTTAGTTTCTCAACAACTATCCTCAGGTCAACAGTCCGTAATCTGGGATGGGAAGAATGATGCTGGAAAAGACATCGCTTCAGGAATTTATTTCTACCAATTGAGAATCGGAGATTTCTCTGAGTCAAAGAAGATGTTACTACTAAAATAACTATTGATTAGCATATTATGATATCAAGCCATTAGAAGATTATTGGGTTTACAATAAGCAATTATTATTTTGGAAAATAATGAGAACAAACACAATCCCAAATTGCACAATCAGGAGGATAAATGGCAGATACCACTTCATATGCCAAGTTGGTGGGTGGGTGGACACTAACCATCTCGCCGTTGTTTTACCTATTTTACTGTATCATTCTTGCACTGCTTGTACGTGTATTCCATAGCTACATCAAAGCAAAATCTATTGCTGTAGGAAAGGAAAGCGAGGAGAACCATAAAGAACTTCGAGGTCTGCCTTTTAAGGAACGCTTTTGGGCTTCGTTCCAAGGTTTCAAGAAGTCTAGTGTGACTGATCTCTGGTTAGGTTTAGTTATTGGTTTTGCAGAGATAGCCACTTACCCAGTATTGATTTTTACCAACAACTTATCAGCCATAGGTGGCTGGTTAGCTATCAAAACTGCAGGCAACTGGGAAGCGTGGCATAAAGAACCTAGAAACTTTACCAGGTTTCTGGTTTCGAATCTCATCAACTTAGGCATCGCGTATTTCATCACGCTTAGGTGGATCACGAGGGCTCCATAAGTCAAAGGACTTGAGGGAATTTAGTGAGCTGCCAGACTCTTTTTCACATGGGGAATCAGACCGCCGTCTTCCAAGATTCCCATCAGAAAATCAGGCAGAGGTGGAAATGAGAATTTCTGATTCTGCGAAGCGACAATCTCCCCTGTGGCGAAATCAATGCTGATTGTCTCACCGTTCTGGATATGATCCGGCGCCTCCTTCGACTCCACCAGAGCCAATCCCTGATTGATGGCATTGCGGAAGAAGATGCGGGAATACGATTTTGCCACGATACAGGCGATGCCGGCAAATTTAAGACAGGTGGCTGCCTGCTCCCGCGAACTGCCGCAGCCGAAGTTGGAGCCAGCTACGATTATGTCCCCTTTTTGTATCTTCTTGGGAAACTCCTTATCCAGACCCTCCAGCGCATGTAGAGCCATCTCGGGCGCATCGATGATGGGAAGGTACTTGCCCGGATAGATCACGTCCGTATCAATGTTATCCCCAAGTTTCCATACCCTGCCGGTTATCCGTTCCATATAGTTCAAGTGGTTAAGATAGTTATTTTCTCCCGATCGGGCAGACCGCCAAGCACATACCGCACAGACTGATGTCCTCGTTCAGAAGGTTGTGCGAAAGCTGCCGGCATTTTTCCCGGCACTTGAACGCATCGAAGAATTCTTCTCTTTTGACGTTTACGTCCCACAATTTTCCGTTAGCAGCTTGAGCGGAACATTCCCTTACGCACAGGTTGCATTTTCCACAGCGGCTCTGGGTGATAGGGGCTACGGAGCAATTCAGCGGTCGATTCACCAGGATGGTGACCAATCTAAGCCGGGGACCGAATTTTACCGACACGAACAGAGCAGTTTTCCCGATCCACCCCAAACCCGCCCTGGTAGCCGCCATCTTGTGGGAAAAACCACAGGTTAAGGTCTTATAGTAATTTTCATCCAGCTCCTCATCGTTGACCGTCGGCGGTATCAAGATGTAGGAAACGTCATTTGCTTTCAGTTCTTTTAATACTTTTTCCGCAAGCGTAGTCAATTTAAGATTGGTTTCGTGGTAATGATCGAAATATTCCCTGGTCGGACCGTCCGCTAGCGAATCCATGATTTTCTGATTCAACCTCCTGCCGATGACGATAGCATAGTCGTGTCCGTTAAACTTTTCATCGAGCAAACCTCGCAAATCGGCAAATCCGAGGATATATTGATTTTCGTCCGATACAATTGCTTTGATCCGATCTTCGATAGACGAGTTTTCCTCTTTTATTCTTTTAGCAGTTTTACTCATAGAAATATTTATATTCTTTAAACTACATGGTCGGATAAATCCGACCAGCTATAATTATGCTTAAAGAGTTAAAACATTTTGAATTTTGAATTGAAATTTTACATTTTTATTTTTGAATTTTAAATTTCTTTGATCCCCCTCACCTTAATCCTCTCCCCCGAGGGGAGAGGAAATTTTTAAATTTTCCTCTTTGAATTTTATAAAAATTCTCTCGGGTCCGCTATTTTCCCCTGGATCGCTGTGGCTGCTGCCAAAGCCGGGCTGGACAGGTAAACCTCCGAGTCGGGGGAGCCCATTCTCCCCTTGAAATTGCGGTTGGTGGTGGCAACGCATCTTTCTCCTGCTGCCAAAATCCCCTCGTGTGCTCCCAGGCAGGGACCGCAGCCCGGGTTCAGGATCACCGCGCCCGCATCCAAAAAAGTCTGCAGGTAGCCTTTCTTTATGGCTTGGGAATAGATGGTTCGGGTGGCAGGCAAAACCAGCATCCGGACTTGCGGATGAACCTTCTTCCCTTTAAGTATCTTTGCCGCTATCTCCAGATCGTCCAGCCTTCCGTTGGTGCACGAGCCCAAAACCACCTGATCGATCTTGATACCCTTGACCTCGCCTACCGGTTTGACGTTATCCACGTTATGCGGACAAGCCACCTGCGGCTCCAATTTGCTCACGTAAAACATGTACTTTTTCTCAAAGACCGCTTGGCTATCGGAGAGGATCGGCTCGTAACTTTGGCTGGTTACCTCGGATAAGTATTTCTGGGTAACCCGGTCAAAGGGGACCATGGCAAACTTGGCTCCCATCTCCATGGAGAGATTGCACAAGGTGAACCGCTCGGAGACCGACATTTTCGCTACGGTCTCTCCGTAGAATTCGACCGACTTGTAGCTTGCCCCCTCCACGGTCAGCTGCCCGATTATGAAAAGGATCACGTCCTTGGCATACACACCTTTGGGTATCTTTCCGTCTATGACGATCTTGATCGATTCCGGCACCCGCAGCCAGATCTTACCGGTAGCCCAGAGTGCCGCCATCTCGGTGGCGCCGATGCCGGTGGACAAGGCTCCCAGACAGCCGTAAGAGGTGGTGTGGGAATCGGTTCCCACGGCCAACTGTCCCGGCAGAATGTGTCCCTTCTCTATCACCACCTGGTGGCAGATCCCCTCTTTTATGTCGTAGAAGTTTTTGATCCCCTGTTCCTTCACGAATTCCCGGATCGACTTGTGGGCAAAAGCGGTCTTTTCCGATTCCGCCGGTGCCCGGTGATCTAAGGGGATCACGATCTTATCCGGATTCCACACCCGGGGCTGACCGATCTGCCGGAACTGTTTTATCACCAGACCGGCGTTATCGTGGCTCATGGCTAAATCCGGCTCCACGTTCACGATCTCCCCCACCACGGTCTGCGCTTTGCCGGCTTTCCTAGCTAAAAGCTTTTGCGCCATGGTCATATTTCCGGAATCCGGTCTCTCCACATATCCCGCTCTTCCGAAGTGATTCGGCTGACCGCTCATCAGGAAATCCAATTGCTGGAATTTGAGCACCTTGGGCTTTTCCAAAAATTCGTATCTTTTCCGCCATTTATAGAAACCCGCTTTGGAGATGCCCAGTTTTTCCCCCGCCTTCTGATCGTTGCCGTATCTCTCCCACAGGTCTTTGATCTCCTCTTTGGAATATTTGGGAAAGGCGTACCTGCCGATCTTTTTCTTCCTGCGCCAGTAAGCCACCAGATACTCCGGCACCCCCCCCAACGCCTCGCCGATCTTCTTATCGGTCTTGTATTTTTCCTGGAGCTTTAAAAGCTCCTCTTTCCGCGGGATCTTCATAATATTACGACCGTCGTCCGTTGTCCGCCGTCCGCCGCTTTTTTTCTTTCTTCCTTGAAATCGAAATCTTGTCCGCGTTCACCAGAAAACCAACTTTAGAAGGTTTTGCGGTGGTCTGCGGACTTGTCCTGAGCAAGGTCGAAGGACGGCTGACTGCGGACAAGTTTTTCATCTCTCTTTTCAAAATCTTATATACGTTGGAAAGGCTCATGGAGACGACCTTGGTCTCCACCACCACCGGCATGAAGTTGGTATCCCCCAGCCAGCGGGGGACGATGTGCAGGTGCAGATGGTCTGCCACTCCGGCTCCCGAAACCTTACCCAAATTCATACCCAAATTTATCCCTTGGGGTTTCATCCCCTTCTTGATCGCCTTGATGCATAATTGAGTAATCTTTAATAATTCGTTGGCTTCATCCTCTTTTAAGTCTTCCAGCTTGCCCACGTGCCGAAATGGAGACACCATCAGATGACCGGTGTTATAGGGGTAGCGGTTGAGGATGACGAAACACTTTTTACCCCGGTAGAGAAGGTAATTTTTACCGTCTAGATTCTCCCGGGCGGTTCGGCAAAGAAAACAACCCAGCTGTTTCTCGCACAAAATGAACTTTTCTCTCCACGGCGCCCAGAGCTTTTCCAATTAGAACTCCTGCAAGTTAATTTTCAATTCGCCTCAATTTCAATATACATAAAATAATACCGAATTCAAGATTTTTTGGACTAATTTTTAAAGCTAATTAAACAGAGTTTGATGCCAGCGAATTTGGTTTCCAGATACTAGTTAACTATTGCTTATCTATGGCAAAAAAGTACTCAAAAAGTAAATGAATTGCTTGACAAAATATATCAGTAACTTATACTATGAATGGTAAACATATATGAAAAGGATAAAGGGAAGATGAAGAGACTGATATCGTTCATTGTTCTTTTTTCGTCATTTCTACTTTTGTGTCCCAGCATAAAAGCCCAGTGGGAAGGGGCACAGATACAACGACTGACCTATAACGATGTGCCGGATAAGACGATACTTGCATTTAACATAGATGGGAATGATAAATTGTATCTTTTTTATCTCGAAGGTATTAGAGATAGTTTAACCGGCTTTATCTATAAAGGCAAACTACTATTTAGAAGCAAAGAGAAAGGAGCTGAATGGAGTGAGCCTGCCATAATAGATATGGAGTGAACCCCTTTTGTTGGACAGGTTAGGTTAGGATGGTTGGGCGGTTCACTTTTTCGTTCCTCAGGAGGGCTTCGAACTCGTTAGGCGGTCGATAGCCCAGGGAGGAATGTAATCGTTTCTCATTATAGACATCC
>JBDROD010000233.1:0-10331 GCA_043810415.1 Candidatus Zixiibacteriota bacterium
ATATAACCAGAGAAATTAAAGGTAACAGCAGATAACCTGCAAGCTTTCGTCTTTCCGTTAAGAAACTGAAGATCTTAACCACCGGAGGATTCAAGAAGTGTGTGAGCTTTCGTCTTACTGCCGGCACGAAGCTCAAGCATGCAACCGCTATCAGTGCGGTTCTTGACCAGAAGGGGAAATAAGCCCAATGGTTGATCCCCCAGAGTCTTTTTTCCGGGAAGAAGGCGGTAAACCACAACAAAAACAACAGGATAAGACTCACCGCCACCGTTATGTTTCCCACCTTAGACGATCCCGACTGCGGATCGGTCCCTCTGTTTATCAATTTCTCTTTTTCCCTTGCCTGCATAATCCAAATTCGGATTAAAATTCAATCGGAATAAACTCTCCTATCTTTTGCCCTTTCAATATAAAAGATATGAGCCATTATGTAAACAATCTAGTTTACTTCTTAGGGGAATAACGAGATGGCAGATCCGGTTACATGCTGTAACCGATGCCGGGGACGTTGGAGTGAATGAACATGTAGAATATATAGCCCAAAACTCCGCAGACTAAACCGAATAGAGCCAAAATTCTTATCCAGAAAGCACCGGATTTTCCACGTGCTCTCTCCAGGGTCGTTCCTGCCAGCCCGATTGATACCAGAACCAGAAATAAGCTTTTGAAGTAGAAATTGGGGAAGAAGGTGAAAAGACAAGCAAGAATTCCTGAAAGGATACTCAAAAGAGATAAAGTGAAATAGAGTTTTTGATGAGAAAGTCGGGGTGGGGGAAGAGGAAGGCTGAAGGAATACCCGCATACCTGACAGATGGTAGTCTGCTCATTAAAAGAAGTATCACAGAAGGGGCATACTTGCATTTAGAAGCTCCGTTAGTTTCAATTGATCTCTCTTTTTGAACGGTCTCCCTCTTACTTTATTTTCTTGCAAAAGGTAGAGGTATTCTTTATATTATACGATTCGAAATGGAATGTCAAACCGTTTTTGAGCTATAAATTCAGTAGCAAAGAGGTTCGGAGGAGGATGAAGACCTTAGATGATATTCTGATATTAGCCAAGAAAATAGGTCCTAAGAAAGTGGCTGTGGCGCAGGCTGAGGATGAAGAGATTCTGGTGGCTTTGGAGCAAGCCCGAAAGGAGAAGATAGTACAGGTAATTTTAGTGGGGAGACCGGATCGCATAGAATCACTTGCCGAGAAACACAAGATAGAGATCGACCGGTTTGAAATTCGTCCGGAGACGGATGGATTCTCCGCATCCCTGAAGTGCTGTGAGTTGGTGAATCAGGGCGAAGCAGACTTCATGATGAAGGGATTGGTGGGTACCGCACATTTCATGAAAGCCATCCTGGACAGAGAAAAAGGTTTGGTTACGGGTAAACTTTTAAGCCACGTGGCGGTTTTTCAGATTCCGTCCTATCCCCGATTATTGATGATCACCGATGCCGCCATAAACATCGCTCCTTCTCTTTTGGAGAAGGCTCAGATCGTCCAAAATGCGGTGAACGTGGCACAGGCACTGGGTATGGCTCTGCCCAACGTGGCCTGTATCGCCGCTGTGGAAAAGGTCTATCCGGAAAAGATGCCCGCAACTCTGGATTGCGCCTGTCTTTCCATGATGGCCAAACGGGGTCAAATAACCGGAGCAGTGGTGGATGGTCCCTTCGGATTGGATAACGCCATCTCGGAGGAAGCCGCGCGGATAAAAGGGGTTAAGAGCGAAATGGCAGGCAAGGTGGATATACTTTTATGTCCCGGCATCGAAGCCGGAAATGCCATCTACAAAACTTTGACTTCGTTTTGCCAAGCCCGATGCGCTGCCATAGTGGTGGGGACCAAAGCACCGGTGGTCTTGACCTCACGCGCGGATTCGCACGAAACCAAATTCATGTCCATAGCATTGGGAGTGGCAAGCTGTAAGAGATAACGTAAACATTGACCAGACAAGTGACTTTAGCTTAAACCATAAGTAACTATATCAATAGAGGATATTAAAGATGAGGAGGAGTTATGGCTTTTGAAAAGGTTGGCAAGATCTGGATGAACGGAAAGCTGGTTAACTGGGACGATGCAAAAATTCACGTCCTCTCTCACGTGGTGCATTACGGCTCCAGCCTGTTTGAGGGAGCCCGCTGTTATAAAACCAAAAAGGAACCCGCCATTTTCAGGTTGGATGCCCACACCGACCGTTTGTTCAACTCGTGCAAGATCTACCGGATGCAGATCCCTTACACCAAGGAGGAGATCAACCGGGCGATAATCGAGCTGATAAAGATAAACCAACTGGAGGAGTGTTACATCCGGCCGGTGGTTTTCAGGGGTTATGAGCAGCTGGGAGTCGATCCCACCGGATGTCCGGTGGAGGTATCCATCGCCGTCTGGAGATGGGGTAAATATTTAGGACCGGAGGCTTTGGAAAACGGAGTGCCGGTTTGCGTGTCCTCGTGGAACCGGATGGCACCCAACACCCTGCCGGCTATGGCCAAAAGCGGTGCCAACTATATGAACGCCCAGTTAATCAAGCTGGAAGCCAAGGAGCACGGTTACGTGGAAGGGATCTCGCTGGACGTTTTCGGGTTTGTAAGCGAGGGGAGCGGGGAGAACGTCTTCATCGTCAGGGACGGCGCTTTGATCACCCCGCCATTCAGCTGTTCCATTTTACCCGGCATCACCAGAAATACCGTGATCACCTTGGCGCTGGAGATGGGCATAAAGGTGATCGAGGAGACCATTCCCCGGGAAGCGTTATATATAGCGGATGAAGTCTTCTTCACCGGAAGTGCAGCCGAGATAACCCCCATCCAGTCCATAGACAAGGTGATAATCGGGAATGGCAAACGCGGTCCGGTGACCCAGAAACTGCAGGAGAGGTTTTTCCAAGTGGTAAGAGGAGAAACAGAAGATAAATATGGATGGTTGACCTATGTAAAATAATCCAATAACGTAAAAAGATCAGGAGCAGAATCTGTGGCAGATCTGTCGGAAAGACCATTTACCAATTTTGAAGAGTTGATCTCCCGGTTAAAAAGCAAACAGAAGAAAAGATTAGCTATCGCTTCTGCCGAGGGGGGGGAGATCATCGAAGCGGTAAAACAGGCGACGGAAGCGGGGATCATCTCGGCAGTGCTTATAGGGGATCAAAACAAGATCGGGGATCTGTGTCGGAAACAAAATCTCGATCTGAACGATGTGGAGATCGTGCACGTGCCCGATCCCAAAGATACCGCCAAAAAAGCGGTGCAGATGATCAAAGAGGGGAGGGCGCAACTATTGATGAAAGGTAAGGTGGATACCCCCACTCTGCTAAAAGCGGTTTTGGACAAGGAAGACGGACTACGAACCGGTGCTCTATTGAGCCATGTGGCGGTGGTGGAGGTAAAAACTTATCCCAAATTCATGCTGGTGACCGACGGAGGGATGAACATCCGGCCGGACCTCAAACAGAAGGCGGACATCTTAAGAAACGCAGTGGATGTTGCCAGGATGCTCGGTATAGTAAATCCCAAAGTTTCTTGTCTGGCAGCAATAGAGCTGGTCAATCCGGAGATGCCGGAGACTGTTGATTCCGCCGGTTTGGTGAAGATGGCGGAAAGAGGGGACATTCCGGATGTGACCATCGACGGACCGGTGGCTTTCGACGTGGCCATCGATACCGAAGCGGCACGGATGAAAGGAATAACTTCTTCGGTGGCTGGTGATACGGATATATTTTTAGTTCCGGATATTGCTTCAGGAAACATCTTGGTCAAATCGTTAATTTACCTGGCGGGTGCCAAGGTTGGCGGGGTGGTGGTGGGCGGAGGTGCCCCCATCGTATTGCTTTCCCGTTCCGACTCAGCCGCAATGAAGCTCTATTCGATGGCATTGGGAGCAGCGATATGTTAGATAAGGTCAGGGGGCAAGGGTCAAGGGTTATGGATCAAGGGTCAAGCGTTAAGGGTCATGGGTCAAGGATCAAGATTTTTGGGTTGAAGCATCCCTGTGGGGTTTGACAATGTTAAGGAGTGATTATGAAAATAGCTTTAGGGGCGGATCATAGAGGTTATGAGTTAAAGGAAAAAATCAAGCAATATCTTATAACCTTAGGACATCAGGTGAGCGATTTTGGAACGAATTCTACGGAGTCGGTGGATTATCCGGATTTCGGTTTTAAGGTGGCGGAATCGGTAACAAAGGGGGAATCTGATTTCGGGATTGCCATCTGTTGGACCGGAAATGGAATCAACATCGTAGCTAATAAGGTCAAGGGAATCAGATCCGCCTTATGCTTGAACGAGGAGATGGCCAGCTTCGCCCGGTCACATAATGATGCCAACGTGCTGGCTTTATCTTCCAAATACGTTTCGGAGGATCAAGCAAAAAAGATCGTGAATGTCTGGTTATCCACCAAGTTTGAGGGAGGAAGACATACCAGAAGAGTGGAGAAGATCAAAAACCACGAATTGAAATAGCTAAGTTCGTTCACCCCGGTCAAATACTTTTCGTACCCCGAGAGAGCAGACCGGGTAAACCCTTAACGGATAAAGTTTATCCAACCGACATCTGTTGCAAGTAAGGTGTCGGTTTTCGATAACCCCATAATGAAAACAATTGTCCTGATATTCTTTCTGCTTTTAGTCCTTTTGAGCGTAGCGGCCGTTTTGCTGATGCTGGTAAGCGCTTTGAGTCGGGCGCTGAGAAGGAAAACAAACAAAACAAGAACCGAAATTAGAACCCGGATATTCCCGGATCGAATGCTGGCAGAATATTACGGGGGCATTCGAAAAACCGCCAGCCCGAAAACTACCGAGCTGTTCGAAAAGGGTTTGTCACATAAGCGGAAGGGGAAATTTCACCCAGCGGTCAAAATATTCGAGGAATGCCTGAATGATAATCCGACCCAAAAGCACAAAACCGGAATTTTAGTAACCCTGGGGAATTGCCATTTTGCCTTACAGGAATTGAACCGGGCAAGGGATTATTACAAAAAAGCGGAAACCCTTTCTATCGAATCCGACGACTATAACGGTAGACTTGCTTGTATGGTTAACTTAGGACTTATTTGCGCTGCAGATAAAAGATGGAGTGAGGCGATTGAAAATTATCACCGGGTCATCGAGCTGGACCGGAAAATGAATTATCTCTCCGGTGAAGCGATTGATCTCAATACACTGGGATTGTTGTGCCAGAACAAAGGGGATCCCAAAAGTGCCCTCAGACATTATGAACAATCGCTGACTCTCTTTGAGAGATTGAAAGATCATAAAAAAGCCCAACTGGTCGAAGATAATATTAGAAGATTAGAAAACCTTGATTCTATGTAAATCAAAAGAGTTAACCGACGATTTAAGTATCATCACTATGGATTCATCAAAACGTTGAAACCAAAAGGAGTACACTATGAACCAGCTAAAAGAAGTGGATAGAGAAATTTACGACATAATCTGCGGAGAAACCAAAAGGCAAGCCTTTGGCCTGGAGTTGATCGCCTCGGAGAATTTCGTCTCTGAAGCGGTGATGGAAGCCATGGGTTCGGTGATGACCAACAAATACGCGGAAGGGTATCCGGGTAAAAGATATTACGGCGGCTGCGAATTCATGGACAAGGCGGAGAATTTGGCGCGGGACAGAGCCAAAGCTCTTTTTGGCTGCGAGCACGTCAACGTTCAACCGCATTCCGGATCGCAGGCGAATATGGCGGTTTATTTCTCGGTGCTTCAACCCGGAGACACCATTATGGGTTTGAATCTTTCCCACGGCGGGCATCTCACCCACGGTCATCCGATTAATTTTTCGGGAAGGTTCTTTCACGTGGTCCCCTACGGGGTAAACCAAAAGACCGAGGTGATAGATTATGAGGAATTGCGGAAGCTCGCTCAAGAGGTGAAGCCCAAGATGATAATTGCCGGTGCATCTGCTTATCCCCGGGAGCTGGATTTCAAGAAATTCCGGGAGGTGGCAGACGAGGTGGGGGCATACCTGATGGTGGACATCGCCCACATAGCCGGTTTGATCGTGGCAGGACTGCACCAGTCACCGATTCCCTATGCCGATTTCGTGACCACCACCACGCATAAGACTCTGCGAGGTCCCCGGGGGGGGATGATCATGTGCCGGGAGAAATATGCCAAGGATTTAGACCGGGAGGTAATGCCCGGAATTCAGGGAGGACCCCTGATGCACGTGATCGCAGCCAAAGCGGTGGCGTTCAAGGAAGCGTTGGAACCATCGTTCAAGGAATACCAAGTTCAGATCGTGAAGAATGCAAAAACTCTGGCAGATGAAATGATGAAGCTGGGTTATCATGTAATCTCCGGCGGAACGGATACCCATCTGATGCTGATCAGTTTAGTGGAGAAAAATCTGACCGGGAAAAAGGTGGAGGAGGAATTGGAGAAGGCCGGCATCACGGTGAATAAGAATACCATTCCCTTCGACCCGCAGAAACCGTTCATCACCTCGGGCATTCGTATGGGGACACCGGCGTTGACCACCCGAGGGATGAAAGAAACGGAGATGCAGAAGATAGCTGGTTTGATAGACCAGGTTATCTCCCATTTGAAAGATGAAAAGGTGTATGCCCAGGTGAAAAAGGAGATCCTTACTTTGTGTCAGAGATTCCCGTTGTACAAGGAGAGGATGGAAAGAGAGTAAAGGCGTTTAAGGTTTAAAGTTCAATGTTCAAGACGCTAATTCAAGATTGCGATTACAATCCGACCGATTGATTTTTAAATCGATTCTGTCCACTCATACTCAAAACTCAAAACTCGATACTCATTACTAATGGCTCATCCATTTTTGGAGAGACTGCGAAAAGGGGTTATGCTTTGTGACGGGGCGATGGGGACACTCCTTTATATGCGGGGCGTCTCATTTAAACGTTCCTTTGAGGAATTGAATCTTTCTAATCCCCAAATGGTGCTGGAGGTTCATCGGGATTATATCAAAGCCGGAGCGGAGATCATCGAGACTAATACCTTTGGGGCGAATGCGGTCAGGTTAAGGGATTTCGGATTGGAGAAAAAAGTAAGAGAGATAAATCTTATGGGTGCCGAAATCGCCAGAGAAGCAAGGGAGAAGGAAGGAAAGGGAGTGTTTGTGGCCGGTTCCATGGGACCAATGGGAAAACCGGCTACTCCACCAGACGAAATCTCAGAAAAAGAAGTGACGGATATATTCCAAAAACAAGCAGAATCACTGCTTCAAGGAGGAGTTGATCTGGTAATCTTGGAGACTTTCTCCGATACAGCAGAGCTGATGTTAGCGGTTTCAGCCGTCAGAAATATCTGTCAACTTCCTATAATAGCATCCATGACCTTTAACGAAGAGGGAAAGACCTTCAATGGGCAATCTGCAGCAGAAGCAGGTTATGAGCTGAACCAGATGGAGGTGGAGATCATCGGGGCGAACTGCAGCGCAGGACCTCTAAATATGCCGGATATAACCAAATCGCTATCCCAAGTATCTTCCAAGATGCTCTCGATTCAACCCAGTGCCGGAATTCCCCGTCACCTGGATGGAGGCTTTATCTATCCCGCTTCACCTGAATACTTCACAGAATGTGTCAGAGATTGTATTATAGCCGGAGCTGATATCATCGGGGGCTGCTGCGGAACAACTCCGGAATATATTCGATCTTTGTCACTGATGCTGAGGAATAGCAATTCAGCGGCAACAAATACTAAAAGTCAGACAGAATAAAGACAACCTACTTTAAAACCTTCTCATTTAGGCAAAGCTTTTTGTCCGGCTAACATTTCCGTACTTAACTGAAGGAATGAACGTTCTTTGATTTGTAGTTTTTTTACTTTGTCCGGGTAGCGGGACGACAAGTCATGTTTCTGAAGGCGATCATTGTAAGTGTCATAATATAAGCTATTTACACCAATTCGTTCAACCATAAAATCATATCCATCCATCCAGCCGACGGTCGGTCCATCTATCATCAAAGCAAAACCCCTATCCTCCGGGGGAAGCGAAAGTATGTCTCTTCCCCAGGATTTGTGAAAAGCCGGCTTCCCCAGGATGCCGAGGATGGTCGGAATGAGATCGGTCTGGCTGGCCACGGTTGATATCCTTCTGGGTGAAGAACCGAGGATGCCCGGTGCATATATCAGGCAGGCGATATGGAACCGATCGGCCGGGAGCTCGGTCTGGGTCTCCATGAATTTTCCATGGTCCGCCACTAAAACGAAAACAGTGTTATTGAAATAGTGCTGTTTTTCCGCCAGGTGAAAGAATTGACCCAAAGCCCAATCGGAATAATAAAAGGCGTTTAGGTACTCCCATTGGGGAACGTCCGGGGAGAAGATTTTGAAACTGTCATTGGGGAGCAGGAACGGCTCATGATTACTCAGCGTGACTATCACTCCCAGAAAAGATTTGTCTCCAAATTTTGCAAATTCCTCGTTAGCCCTCTGAAAGACCAGATGATCCGGAACCCCCCATTTGCCCAATTTCCCCTCGTCCGGGAAATCGTCCTGTCCGATGAATCTTTCGAATCCCCGGCTTCTCAAGAAACCTTCCATATTATCGAACTGCAGATCGCCACCATAGAGTAAGACATTTTGATAGTCTTTGTCTTTCAATACCTCGGCTATAGATTCCAAAACCCGGTTATCGGAATATTTTCTCATTAAGGATCTTCCCGTTTGTGAGGGGAAGGAGCAGAGAATTGAAACGATCCCCCGGTTGGTACGGGTGCCGGTGGCGTAAAAACGCTCGAATAGAATCCCTTTTTGAGCCAGGCTGTCGAAGTGAGGAGTGACGGTCGGCTTTCCTCCTAAGGTCCCCACATACCTGGATAACCAGCTCTCCATGAAGACGATCACCACATTGTAATCTCTATTGGGTTGGGAATTCAGGTTGGGATAATACCAGCGATCCAGCGAATGGAGAGAATCCGTCATTATCTCTCGGGGATTCGACAATAATCTTTGAACCGTGGAGAGCGCTTGGGAGGAAGGATAGAAATGATATTTCGTGTAAAGTTCACTCCGGTTCTCGTGGCTGTCTTCCCACCAAGATTTGCTTAAGGTGTAAACTCCATTTAATGCCAGCTGGTTGGCAAAGCCATAAGAGCTGAAATAAGCCACTCCCCAGTCAATCGGGGCAAGCCGGGTACGTCCCCGGGCACCCAACCCCAAAAGCGCCAGGAAGAGAATAGAATAGACCAAACGTTGCAATATCCCCACTTTGTGTTTTATAGGGAAAATCCGCCTTTTTATTCTTACCACCATAAGGGTGAAAACCAAAAACATGGCTCCCCATAAAAGCAGATACAAAGCCACCGGATAACCACTCCACACAGTGTACCAGATCATGTCGGGACGATCCGAATATTCCAAAACCCAAAGACTTAGCCGGGTGCCGAATTCACCTAAGTACTCGATGTCCACCAGACTTAATAAAAAGATCAAACCCATGCCGGATAAAAACAAAATTATAACGACCATTCGAGTTATCTTCAATCGATCAAAGCTGAGGAAGGGAATACAGCTTAATATAAAAAGCGGAATCAATAGATAACTTACCACCACCATATCGAAACGGGCTCCAATGACAAAAGACTTAAACAGTGTAGAAAGGGGGATGTCGGTTGCCAGCGCCTGGTGCTTGAAAAGAAATCCAAAACGCAGAATGGTCAAACAGAGCACCGATAGAACGAAAATCAAGACGAAGAACAGAACGGTTGGGGGAGGGGATATGGAATCGAGGATTTTCCGAGGTTGGCGGCTCATATCAAAATTACCGGCAGAATACATCTAAGACGTATAGGGGCAAATTATTGAGTTTCGCGAAAACAATCGGTTTGTTTCTTAAGTTTGTTTATCGGTTTGGGTTTCGGTAACGTATCGGTTTCGTTTTTAGTCTAATGACGATAGACGACACCGCCTTACGATACGTAACCGCCACCGAAACCTTTTTTGACGAAACCTGAGTAAACATTGATTCAACAACTGTCCCTGCATTTCCATTACTTGTGTGATCTTCAATAAAAATGATACAGGAAATGGTCGTCATTTTTTAGTCAGCTTTTCAATCTTTCGATCCAGTTGAAACAGATAAAGAAAAATCCCCACCCAGATCACCAGGGTGACGATCATGGGGATATAGTTTGAAGACATTCATTCCTCCAATTCATCCAACAGCCGATTTATCTTTGTCTCCAGCCTGAAGATCCAGAGGAAAAGCCAGGTGAATCCAACCAGAGAAGCTAAGAATGCGATCAGAATGGATGATGACATCTGGATTTGCAGCCGGGTGTTTATCACCGAATCATTAGGGTGAAGCGATTGATAAACTCGAGGGATGACAAACACCAGGAAGGGGACGGTAAAAAAAGCTAAAAT
>JBDROD010000234.1:0-3002 GCA_043810415.1 Candidatus Zixiibacteriota bacterium
AGAAGGTTTCAAAATAACCCCGGAAGAAATATCCGACCTAAAAAAGCTCATCAAGTCCTCCGTTGCCTCCATCCGCGCCCTAAACTTCACCCGCACCACAGACCACACCCACTGTGTCCGTTGCGACTTCCGCACCCACTGCTGGCCCACCGGCCTCCCTGTTGCCCCCTCCACCTCCGACCACGAAGAAGAATAAGCCCGATATAATGAATTTAGTATGATAACCTTCAAAGAGCTAAAAAAAGAGCTTCTCAAAGACAAGAAATTCAAACAGGAATATGATCGTCTCAAACCCGAATATGACCTGATCGGTCAACAAATCCAAAAAAAACTTCAAAAAAACACGAAAGTAAAATTGGGTTCAGTCTAAAATAACTCATGCCCCTTCTCTACGTCCTCCTTAGCCTCCTCGCCCTCCTTTTCACCAAAAATAAAATGACCGCGGACTTCTCCCGCTTCGTTCACCGCTTGGGTGGCAGTCAGCATTCAGCCATCGTTATCTGGAGCCTTATTTTTCTTCCCGGCACCCTTGTTCACGAAGTCTCTCATTTTTTAGCCGCCGCCCTTACCGGTGCCCGTACCGGCAAAATAGAGATCTTCCCCAAGTATCTGGAGGACGAATCAGGTGAAAACAAATCCACTCATGTCGCCCTCGGCTCCGTCCAAACCCAAAAATTAAATCCCCTTCAGGGATTCCTCGTCGGCATTGCTCCCTTTATTTCCGGCATGGCTCTTCTCATCTGGCTCGCCTCCTTACTCCAAACCGGTTTTGCGGATAGAAACACCTGGCTTCTCGTTCTCGAAGGCTATCTTTTCTTTACTATAGCCAACTCTTTCTTTCCCAGCTGGTCGGACATCCGCCAAACTCTTCCCTTTGTCATTATTTCTCTCGTCGTCGCTCTCTTGGCTTGGTACTTCGGCTTCCAAATCTTTTTAAACTCCAACTCCTTCATCTGGCCCATTCTCAACTCTCTCTGGCAAGCTATTGCCCTTAGTGCCCTCCTCAATCTCTCCCTCATCGGCATTCTCTTTATTCTTCATCACCTCCCCAAAAGAAAATAGGCACAAAAGACCCATATACTCGACGGTTGCGGCAAAAAGCACGGGTAGTTTACTTGGGGGCTAGATCCATTCGGATCGGGCTCCCATTTTTTTGTATAATCTAGGGTATGAATCCGGATAAAACAACAATTAGGGAGGTTGAACTCCAGGACGTTGATTCCATTGTGAACCTCCATCGAAAAGTCGTAGCCCAAGAAAACGGCAAGTGCTATTCCCCTGAAATAATCAAAGAATGGTTATCTCAAATTTCTCCTAAAAGTGTTTCTCAACAACTATCGATAAAGGATACTCCATGGTATCTGATTGAAGACGATGGGAGACTAGTCGGATTTTCTCAGTTTTCCATTGAAGACAAAACCTTTTACCAGATAAACATCGATCCCGAATTCAAAGGAAAAGGCTACGGTAAAAAACTTTATCAATTTATCGAAGATAGATTTAGATCTGCCGGTGTAGACAAGATCGAACTCTGGTCTACGATAAACGCGAAAGAATTTTACGAAAAACAGGGTTTTACCGTCGTCCAAAAGATCAAGACAAAATTGATTAATACTGAAATGGACGAGTTCTTCATGGAAAAAGCACTATAGATTTAATTTCGTTTTACATCACCCCACCCCAAACACCCTCTAGTATTTTCGCCCTTTATGTAACAAAATATGCATATCTTGGATAAACAAAAATTACGGAAACTGAGCAGAATACTAAGAAACCGACTAATAGCCATTCCGCGCTTTGTGAAAAATAAGAAAATCTCCCGAACTTTTAGAATCACTTTTAGTCTACCGGTATATATTATTCTCTATGTCTTCTTTTGGTTTGTCTATGACAAAGCCCCATTCGATTTTGAATCCGTCGACGGTCTATTTGTAGTTCTCTTCTATTACTATCTCCCCTTGGCTTTATTTATCATTGTTCTCCGGTTTTTCCATAAAATATCACGCTTCTACTCGGTCACCCTAAGCCTCGTTGGGGTTATCGCACTTCCGATTGTCTTTTATTTCATCTCACCGGACATGAATGTCAGTGTGCCTTACGCCACTCAGTTCCGCTATTTTTACAGTCTGGCGATGCCAATAGGGTTCGCATCTATCATCACCATCGCCCTCTCTATTCCTGCCTTCTTTCGCCTCATCTTCCGCAAACCTCAGTACTTTATGTTTACTTTTTTCCTTCTGCTTTCATTTATCTTTGTTTTTGCGGTCGAGTATCGTCTTTATGGCCAGTTCAACGGCTATGAGAAGTTCTTCTGTTCATACCAAAAAACCAAAGACACCTACTCTCCCAAAGTTGTTCGCATCATCGGCTCCTACTCGGAAGGTTCGGGATTTTTCATCAAAGAGAACATGGTTGTCACCAACCGTCATGTCGTGGAAGGAGAAGACTATCCAAAGATCGTCCTTCCCTCGGGTAAATTTCTCACCCCCATCAAGGTCGAGCTCTCGGAATTTTATGACTTGGCCTTTCTTACGACAGACAAATCGGAATCGACATATGTCATCGACATCACCGGAGAAACAGAGCTAACTCCGGGAGAAGAAGCTCTTTCCTTTGGGTATGCTCTTGGATCGGAAATTAAAGGAGCTCCCACCATTCTTCCGCTTCGTTTTGAAAATGAGCGGTCAATGACTCGAGATTACACGGATTATCTCCAGTTCTCATCCTCCTTGGTAGAGGGCATGAGCGGTGGCCCGGTCTTTGATAAATGTGGAAGTTTTGTAGGTATCAATACAATGTCAACTTCTGGCACATCCCTCATTACTGGTGGAAAATCACTAATCTCCGCCATTGATTATCCGCACAATGAAGAACCTGAGAAAATCGAACTGGAACCGGGAGCCACCCCAGAAGCCTCCGTCTACGCCTATTACTATTTACTCAAAGCCCGGGACACCCAAGGCTGTTATGGCCTACTAAGTGAGAGTTACAAAACCAGATCG
>JBDROD010000235.1:0-4277 GCA_043810415.1 Candidatus Zixiibacteriota bacterium
ACCCGACGGTTATAACCAACGTGAAACCGGAGATGAAGGTGATGGCGCAGGAGATTTTTGCTCCGGTGGTCTGTTTTGTCCCGTTCGACAATTTCTCCGACGCAGTAAGAATGGCGGATGATTCCATTTATGGACTGCAGGCTGGGGTATTCACCTCTGATATCGAGCATGCATTTCAAGCGGTGAAGGGGATAAGAGTCGGGGGGGTGATAGTAAATGACGTTCCTACCTATCGTGCGGATCAGATGCCTTACGGCGGGGTGAAAGAATCGGGCATCGGCCGGGAGGGTTTGAAATTCGCCATCGAGGAGATGACGGATATAAGGATGGTAGTGTTTAATTTGAGGAGATAATGCGCTTCTCTGTACCTGTTTGGTTACCTGACCAAACAGGTGATCAAATAGAATTCTGTAGTCTGGCAACCTTCGGTAGCCCGACCTACAATCTTCCAATAAACGTCACGGACGAGGCGTCCGTGACGAACAAAGGAGCAGGACTAATAAAGCGTAGCGGAAGGCTTCAGCCTTCCAAGATGGAGGTATAGATTTCTCCACTACAGATATGGAGACCTGAGGTCTCCGCTACAAAAGCGAAGGGATATACAAATGAACCTGGTTAAAATTGATGGTGATAACTTAACTTTGGAAGAGGTAGAAGCTGTGGCGCTGCATGCAGCTCAAGTTAAGATTAATCCTAAAGCGATTGGCAAGATAAACAGATGCAGGAAGTTTGTGGAGAAGATCGTTGATGCGGAGCAGACCGTTTATGGGATCAATACCGGGTTTGGAAAGCTGTGTAATCAAAGGATCAGCAAAAAAGACATAGAGAAACTCCAGGAGAATCTGGTCTTAAGCCATGCCCTGGGTGTCGGTCCCTTTTTCAGCCAGGTGGAAGTTCGAGCCATTATGCTCCTGAGGGCAAACGTTCTTGCCAAAGGGCATTCGGGGGTAAGGCTGGAATTGATTCAAACCCTGGTGGATATGCTTAATAAGGAAGTGCATCCCATCATTCCGGAAAAGGGTTCGGTGGGAGCATCCGGCGATTTGGCTCCTTTGGCTTACATGGCTTTGCCTCTCATAGGAAAAGGCTGGGTGATTTATAAAGGAGAGATAATGGAGGGGAGGGAGGCTCTAAGAAAGGCTCGGATAAAACCGATCAAATTGTCCTCCAAAGAGGGTTTATCTTTGATCAACGGCACCTGTGTCATGACCGCTATCGGGGTGTTGGCTTTGTTGAAAGCAGAAAGACTGGTCGAGCTGGCTGATAGGGCAGGAGCTATGAGTCTGGAAGCGGCGCTTTGTACTCCGGTCGCCTTTGACCCGAACGTACAGAAGGTAAGAGAATATAAGGGTCAAAAAAAATCTGCGGAGAATCTGCTCAATCTAACCAAGGGAAGCCAGATCAGGGAGTTCCATAAAGCCTGCCCCAAAGTACAGGACCCGTACAGCTTCCGCTGCATGCCGCAGGTGCATGGAGCGGTCAGGGATAGCTTGTCCCATGTTCGTTCCGTGCTGGAAATCGAGGTCAATTCCGCCACGGATAACCCTTTGGTTTTTCCCGATCAGAATAAGGTCATTTCGGCGGGTAATTTTCATGGTGAGCCGGTGGCTCTGGCCATGGATTTCCTGGGCATGGCAGTTTCCGAACTTGCCAGCATTTCCGAGCGCAGAGTTGCCTGTCTGATGAATCCGGAGATTAGCGGTCTGCCTGCTTTTCTGATAAGGGAGCCCGGTTTGAATTCCGGATTTATGATGGCGCAGATCGTGGCTGCCTCTTTGGTTTCGGAAAACAAGTGTTTGGCTCATCCCGCTTCGGTCGATTCCATACCGACCTCCATCGACCAGGAAGATCACGTCAGCATGGGGACCATCGCTGCCAGGAAAGCCAGGGAGATTCTAAAGAACGCAGAGGAGGTCCTATCTATCGAATTTTTGGTTGCCTCCCAGGGAATTGACTTCAGATCTCCCTTGAAGCCGGGTGTCGGCACCGATAGAATTTATCAAATAATCAGGAAGAGAATACAGCCGGTGGTTAAAGACAGACAATTGGGCGGGGATCTGTCTCGGATGAAGGAACTGATGAGGGGAGGATTTAAGTAACGAGAATCAAGACGCGAGAATTGAGTTATTTACAACGATAAGATTGTTATGAAATTTGTACAAGAACTATAAATCGTTGATGAATGCGAACAATTATCCCTTCCTTAAATGGTAAATTTCGTCAATCGTGGCGAATCCTTTTCGCAATCATCTGCGATATCCCCACAGTTTTTCCCATAGTGTATTATTTTGATAGCATAATTCAAAGGGATTGAGTGGATTAGCGCTAATGTTCCAGGGAATAAAACAGGCATGTTTTTTGTATTATTAATTGGGTGTGAAGCTCAATGAGGTGGTTATCAAAACCGGAGTGTAAAGCCCCTAGCCTTTGGCGTGACCTTCGATCTTGGCTTTAACCTTCGCAGAAGGAAAATAGATTATTTGATTTAACGGAAATGCTTTGCACCCGATGGGAGTTGAAAGGAAAACAGGTTTTTGCTTGACAAAATGTCATTTTGACTTACTTTGATTTTGTGAAAAATGATCTGAAAAAAGAGAGGAAAAATAGCTGTGATACCCACGGGAACGTCAAAATCCGATAGATCTCTTCCTTACGATCGTCGGGTGCCAACCAAGCTTGAGAAGATATTCAGCATAGGGGTCATTTCGATAGTAACTTTGTTGGGAATATTGATCCTGCTTGGAGCCTTCAGCATCGATCCCGGTTTCAGATCGCCTTTGGGTTTGATCCTGATAGGTTACGGACTGATACGGTTCTGGATGCTGAAATCCCGTTACCGAGATGCAGAAGTGAAAAAAGAAAATATGGAAGCTTTAACCAAAGAGGATGAAAAAAACCTGTGTAACTAATTAGAAATTTCTTGACTTTGTTGTAAATTGAATTATAATAAAAAATTGTTTTGCTTAAACTATAGGAAACCACATGAATAAAAAAACTACCAAATATTGCTTATTGTTAATTGTCTTCTTAAGTGCCATGTGGGGAGCGGTGCAACCGGCGGCAGGACAGAATTTAAATCCGGGGATCAAAGCATTTGAGGATGGGAACTACGATCAAGCTATACAACTCATTGATCAATATCTGCAACAGAAGCCAACGGACGAAAAGGGATATTTTTATCTGGGAAGCTGTTATTTCGCCAAGGGGGATGACGATCAAGCCATCGAACAATACAAAAAGGCTTTGGGGATCAAACCCAAATACTGGGAGGCTCAAAATCAGCTGGGGTTGACTTATTTAAAGAAGGGGATGCTGGAAGAGGCGGAAAAGGTTTTCAAGGAGGGATTGAAGATCAAGCAAAGAGGGGAGTTCCACAATGGACTGGGCCTGGTTCAGATAGAACAGGGGAAGCTGCAGGAAGCAGATTTATCCTTCCGCAAGGCAATAGCTTATGATGAGAAAAGTGCAGAGTACCATAGAAATCTGGGCGATGCTAATTTCAAAAAAGACGTGCTGGTAATTGCAATTCAGGAGTATAAAACTGCCCTGGAATTGGATTCCTCCTTAATAAAGGCACACTTCAACTTGGCCCAGGCTTATCTTAAGCAGATGAGATTCAACGAAGCCATGGACGAGTACAAGACGGTCATCCGCCTGGATCCAGCCAATAAGGAAGCATACCACGCCCTGGGCGGTATTTACATGTTGGATGGCAAACATTATCCCGAGGCGAGAATAATCTACGAGGAGTACATAAAATACGATCCGCAAGACAATAAAGCACTGGCAAATTTGGGTGTCTCCTATTACCATCTTTCCAGGATGCTGGCTTATCTGGTGGTGGATGGAGACAGCCTTACCAAAACGGACATGTTGGATCGAGCCATTCAAAATCTGGAGAAATCTGTCAGTTTGAAGCCGGACGTTCCCCAAATCTATCTATACTTGGGAAAAAGCTATCTGGATAAAGGAGAATCTCAAAAAGCGCTGCAGGCATTTGAACCCTTCGAGAGGATTTTGACTCAGAACAATTACGAGTGGAAAAAAGAGGATGCGGACTTTTGGGTCAACAAAGGACAGGCATTGGCAGCTCTGGGCGATTCGGTTTCAAGAACGGAAGCGATTGCCTCCTTTGACCGGGCCATCCAGCTGGATTCCAGCAAAACCACGGCCTATTCCTCCTTAGGCGCTACCCTGTTCGACCAGGGCAAGTTTGCCGAAGCCATTCCTTTTTTCCAGAAAAAAATCGAATCTGATACGACCAATGCCTCCTCCTA
>JBDROD010000236.1:0-2552 GCA_043810415.1 Candidatus Zixiibacteriota bacterium
TTTATGGGGCAGGTCAGGATCTGCTTAAAGACGCTTTCTCCGGTAACGTCAAGGGGATGGGTCCGGCGGTAGCCGAAATGGAGATCGAGGAGCGTCCCAATGAAAGTTTCCTGTTTTTTGCCGCGGACAAAACCGATCCGGGTGCATATAATTTACCTTTGTACCTGGCTTTTGCCGATCCCATGTACTGTTCCGGGTTGATCCTATCTCCCAGCATGAGCAAGGGATTCAAATTCGTCATCATGGACGTGGAGCATACCGAAGGGGATAGGGTAATAGAGCTTTCCTCACCCGAGGATTTGTATGACATCGCCGCCCTCTTGCGCGATAACCAGAGATTTGTAATAGAGCACATCTATTCTAATGGGTCGGGTGAGATTGCCGCTTCGGTTTCCACCACTCGTTTGCATAATATTGCGGGAAAATATACGGGCAAGGACGATCCAATTGCTTTGGTCCGGGTACAAGGGAATTTCCCTGCCACCGGTGAGGTTTTAGCCCCCTTTTCCATAGGTCACTTTGTAGCTGGTTTCATGCGGGGAAGCCATACCGGTCCTCTGATGCCGGTTAAGGCGAATACATCCATCTCCTTTTTTGACGGACCACCGGTGGTTTCGGCTCAGGCATTCTCCATGAGGAATGGAAAACTGACCGAGCCGGCAGATACTTTTGACCAGCCTTTTTGGGATTATGTGAGGGACCAGGTTTCCCAAAAAGCGTTGGATATAAGACGACAAGGTTTCTCCGGATGTGCTATGCTTCCTTACTCCGAGCTGGAATATGGTGGAATAGTGGAGAAGATGAAAAAGCTGGATGGGAAATTTAAAGTGAAACACTGAATTTCCCATTTATATTATAAGGAGGTGGTTGAATGCAGGTTTGTCAATATTCTCAGATTTGAATTGATTCTACAACTACTTTAGTGAAATATGTTTTACCCAGCAGAGGGAGGAAAAATGTTTTCTACAAAAAACCGAAGCGTTTTGATTTTGGGGGTATTAATTTTCTGTTTTCTGTTTTCTTCTGCGATTTTTGCTGCAAATGATCCAAGGGCGGTATCCCCTAAGGGAAAGAGTAATTTAATAAACCCCACTGCACCAATTAACCATAGCATCAATCCTCTTAGAGAAACAGGAAAACTCGAAGTACCCAGCAAATGGGGGAACGATATTTTGGTAGCGGGTGGGCCAATGGATGGTGGTTTCTCCGCGGATTATGATGAAGACGGATTCATCTATGCAGCCAGGTGTACTACTTGGGTGGACTCCAGCAACGCTGCTATAATTATTTACGAATCCACGGACGAAGGAGCCTCCTGGGCGTATTTAAGTCAAGTCTATTATTCAAACGGAGCTTACAAGTTTTCTCATCCTGAAGTTCTCATAGGAAGCAATCCGCCCAAAGTATATATCTTCGCTATAACCTCCTCCCAAAATGGAGATATTGGAGTGGCTCGGTTAAACCGGAGCGGAGGTTGGGAGGGTTGGCACTATGTAAAAGCGGATGCGGATACCATTAATGATTTTTCGGTTTGTACCGATGATGGGTCACATTTGATGCTGGCGTACCAAAAAGAAGCTAATGGACATAAGATTTATACTATAGTATCCACCGATTCCGGGACTACCTGGGGGAATGAAATATATGTTGACTATATCGGAACGCATCCGGATATTGCATATGGCACTGGGGGATATGTCTATATAGCTTGGGAAAGGAACCGTGATGGAGATACGGAAATCTGGTTCTACAGGAACAATAATTATTGTCTTACCAGTACTTGGAGTGGTTTGGATTCTTTGACCGCAAATTCTAACGATGATACTTACCCCAGAATAGCTGCACTACACTCCACGCCCAAAGACACCGCCTGTGTGTGGGTGGTTTATAACCACTATTCCCCCCCGCTCAGCAAAGTCACCAACATCGATTTGAATTATGCATACAGCACCAACAGCGGAACCGACTGGACTAAGAACGAGGTAATAGCCAACGATCTCTATAGCCATGAGATGGCTGCCGATATAAGGGTTTATCGCAATACAACTTCTTACGTTGACTTATGCTATCTCAAAGCCTCCATGGCAAAATCTTCAGGTTTGGATATCATTTATTCCTGGTCAGGTGCTCAATACCTGGGTACTTTCAACTCTGCTGACACTATAAATGACTACCCGGCTAACTGGTCAGATGACGGCAGAAAGGTTTGTCAAATAGTACCGATCATAAGCAATGCTTACCCGGGAATTATGTATGCGAGCATGTTGCTCAAAGAAGAGGGAGCGCCGAAGCTGGATGCCAGCTGGAATCTTTACTTCGATCAACACGCCTGGTCGGATGTGGGGGACGATGCTGCGGAAATGGAATCACCTGCACAATTCTCATTATCCCCTAACTACCCCAATCCTTTCAATCCCGAGACCAGGATAGGGTATTACCTTCCCAAAGCTTCTCATGTAAAGCTGGAGATTTTCAACATCCTCGGGCAAAGAATCAAAACTATCGTAGACGAAGATCAAACTATGGGTGAAAAGGAAGCTAAATGGGATGGA
>JBDROD010000237.1:0-3072 GCA_043810415.1 Candidatus Zixiibacteriota bacterium
GGATATAAGAAGGATTCTCCGCATTACATTTCTCCTTAAAGTTTTTTGTCAGATTTAACCGATGGTTATGAGTATTGCGTGATGAGTTTTGAGTTTTGAGGATTAGATTTTAAATTTGCACTTTGCATTTTGCAATCTGTAATTTGCAATTAGATTTATATATTATTCTTCATACGTAATCCGTTTTTATTCTTCCTACGCCTTTATCTTTTGCGGCGGACGATGGACGGCGGTCGACGGACGTTTTTATCCGTCATTTGTCATTGCCCTAATAATTTTCCTCCTTCACCTTCTTTAACATCTCCAGGCATTGATACGGAACCTTGACCGTCCCGATCAACGACTTCTCCCCTCTCCGGCCGTGACAATCCGAGCCGCCGGTGTAGATCAAACCAAGTTTCTGCGCCAAGTTAATGTAATATTTGGTTGTTTCCCGGTCGTGTTTAGCATGATACGCTTCGATTCCGTCCAACCCAAGTTCGAGAAAATCATAGATGGCCTGCTGAATCCTGACGGTTCCCGGGTGAGCCAAAACCGCCACCCCTCGCACCAGATGGATCAGGTCGATCCCCTCCTTGGGGGTCAAGAATCTCTTGGGAACGTAAGCTGGAGCGTGGTATCCGATATATCTGGCAAAAGCTTCCTCATACGTATGCACGAACTCTTCTTTGAGCAGAGCATCCGCCAGGTGCGGACGTCCCACCGAACCTTTACCCGCTATGTCTTTTACCGTCTCCATGCTCAGATCGATTCCCATCTCGTTCAACTTCTCCACCATCTTCTCCCCCCGCACCCGTCGCTCCTTTTGGAAACTGTTGATTTTTTTCAGAAATTCGGGATTCTCGCAGTCGATCAGATAGCCCAGAAAGTGAAAATCCTCCTCCTGGTAGGAAATCGAAAGTTCCACCGCCGGGAGAAGCTCGATCTCCAACTCCTCCGCTTTCGCCTTAGCCGCCTCATATCCGTCGATGGTATCGTGATCGGTTATGGATATGGCAGCCAGGCCTGCCCTTCTGGCAATCTCCACCACCTCTTCCGGAGTTAGCAAACTATCCGAAGCCGTGGTGTGTATATGCAGATCGACCCATTGTCTGGATGTCTTGGTCATGAATTTTCATTCCTTTACGGTTATGCAAACTCTGCTAAATTTCTTCACCTTAGTTTTTTCTTGACCCTTGTCTTTTGACCCTTGCCCCTTTACCCTGCATTAATTGTGCGTTAACTTCTCCTCCACCTTATTTTCGATCTCCTGCGCAATCTGCATAGCTTCGTTTCGCAGGGCATCTGCTATTCCCCGATTGGAGGTTGCAAAAATCTGATCTTCGATGGAATTCAAATTGATCCGGATGTTCAGGTATGCTCCAAAAACAGCGGATTTAGCCATCAGAGCTGATACGCCTGCATCCGAAACCATGTTGGTATTACCTTTCTCCACTACCACCCGGTTCAGCTTTAACGCCTCGACCCCTTTCTCCATCACCTGCAGGGGAACGGAGATGGCCCCTTTGATCGCTTCCTGAATTGCCTTATTCCTCTTTTGAATCTCGTCTTCCGTGTATTTGGGGAGTTTGAAAGCTTCCATCACCTTATCGAAGCTCTCCGCATCTTTTACGATGAATTCCTGCATCTCTTTTCTGATCCTCTCCGCCTTCTCCAGGACCGCTTTCAATTCCTCCTCCGCCTCTTTGTATTTCTTCTTTCCTATGGTTAATCGACAGACCATGGAGGAGAGAGCCGAAGCCAAAGCGCCGGCAGCGGCGGCAACGCTTCCCCCGCCCGGAGCCGGTGAGGATGAAGCCACATCGTCTATGAACTTATCCAGCCCTTCTTTTTCTCCTCCGGCAAAGGTCATAAGTTTATTTTCCAGAACTTGTTCTTTTTTAAATCCCTCTAAGCGGAGATAATACTCAGATACGTCCAAAAGAGCGTTCAGAGGCGTCAGACCCACAATCTCGCTGGCGATGATGGGAACTCCATATCGTTCTGCTTCCGCTTTGATCAGCTCGAAGACCCGGAATATCGGGGTTTGGGGATAGTTGACCAGATTCATGGAGATCTGGGCTAAGTTCTTTTCTTTTATCTCGAAACCCAATGCTTTGCAATACCTCAGGCCACCGCCGGAAAATCTGATCACCTTGGCTATCTTCTTGGCGATACCCACATAGGGTGTTCCCAAATAGACGTTAAAGGCAATCAAAGGCATCCGGGCACCGATGGCGGTAGCACCCGCGGTGGGATGCATTTTCGCCGGACCGAAATCCGGTCTTCTGTCTGGATTGGTCTCGATCTCTACCTTAAGCCCTTCATACTCCCCTTTTCTAACGTCCGCCAGATTAGCTCTCTCCGGTTTTTTGGCTGCTGCTTCATACAGAAAAATGGGAATCTGAAGCTTCTCCCCCACCTCCTTGGCTAGCTCCTCGGCCAACAGGATGCAATCCTGCATGGTTACGCCGGAAATCGGGATGAACGGAACCACGTCGGTGGCTCCCATGCGGGGATGTTCCCCCTGGTGTTTTTCCATGTCGATCAACTCGGCTGCCTTGGCAATGGCTTTGAAAGCGGCTGTTTTGACCTCTTCCGGTCCGCCCACAAAGCTGACCACTGCCCGGTTGTGATCTTTGTCCATCTCCTTATCCAACAGCATCACTCCCGGAACCGATTTGATCTCGTTGACTATCTTCTCGATAACCTCCGGTCTTCTGCCTTCACTGAAATTGGGAACGCATTCTACGATTTTTGCCATATTTTCCTCTTATCAAATATTCATGTAGGTCGAATATGTCCCGCCATCGGCGGGACTATTCGACATATTTAATTTGCCATAAAGTCCCTTTTAAATTACAGGGAGATATTTTGAACCAACAATTGGTTTGATCCTCTCGGATGTAACTTACTATTTAACCAAGCATCCACTTGCTGTGAGCAAATTCAAAAGTATTCTGGCAATAAACACCGTGTTATCAAGGTACCAAACCTCACCACAAAACCTTTGAAAATCCAAATTCCTCGCCACCAGAAGCCAATCTCTGCTTTGTTTTGAATTTTGAATTGCAATTTTGCCCAGACGGGCAA
>JBDROD010000238.1:0-3392 GCA_043810415.1 Candidatus Zixiibacteriota bacterium
CAGAAGAAAGACGGTTCGAGTCTTACGGAGATTAGCTCTGGTTTAATGTTAGAGAATCCGACTGTCACAGGCTTGATCGACCGATTGGAAAAATCAGGTTATGTGAAACGATCGGATCACCCCAGTGATCGACGTGTCTACCTGGTTTATCTCACTGAAAAGGGAAGCATGGTAGCTAAAAGAGCCTTGCCAATCATTAAGAGGTTAAACGAGCAAATTAAGGAAGGATACTCAGAAGAAGAGGTCGAAAGCTTCAAAAAGGTATTGATGGGAGCATTTAATAAGTTTCCCTAAAGAAAGCTCAAGGAGATTCATGTTGGAACATATAAAGAGGATAAAAACTTTACAAGAGACGATTGAAACCTGTGATCTTTCTGGGGTGATTTTGTTTTATTCCAGAGATGTATTCTATTACACAGGAACATCTCAACCCTCTTACCTTTTTATTTCACCCCAACATTACTACCTGTATGTGAGGGCTGGTTTTGATTTTGCCCTTCGTGAGGCGCAAATCGAAAAGGAAAATATTAAAGAGGAAAGACATCTTGAAAATATCTTCAAAGAGAATTTTTCTATAATCAAAAGAGGTAAGAAAATTGGTGTCGAATTGGATGTATTACCCGCAAATCGTTTCTTGGAATTCAGTAGAATCTTTAGTGGATTTAAAATTGTAAATATCTCTCCCCTTCTTCTGAATCAGAGGAAAAGGAAAGACGCCTCGGAAATTAATACCATCCGGAAAGCATGCAGCGCGATCCATAGAGGCCATGAGAGGGTTTTAACTGTATTGAGAGAGGGGTTGACTGAACTTGAATTAGCTGCTGCAGTCGAGGATGCCCACAGACTGGCAGGGCATGAGGGGATCTTCTTTATCCGGCAACCTGATTTCTTCATGAGCAGAGGACCATTAGCCTCCGGACCTAACCTTTATCAGATCAGCGGTATGGTCTATTCGATCACTGGAATCGGGTTGAGTGCTTCCGTCCCGTTGGGACCCTCTCGCAGAAAGATTAGAAGGGGAGATTTAGTTGTTGTAGATATCCCTGTGCTTGTTGAAGGATATCATGCTGACCAGACAAGAACCTATATTGTTGGAGAGGCAAAGGATGGGGCGAAGAAACTATTCCAATCTTTAAAAGAAATTGCTAATCACCTTATAGACCATATTACCCCAGGGATGAAATGTTCTGAAGTATATAAAATGGCTGTAAAGAAAGCAGAAGAACTCCAGGTCGGCAAACCGTTCTTAAATTTTGGGAAGGGGCGGAAGTCAAAGATCATTGGCCATGGTGTAGGCATTGAGATCAATGAGCCGCCTATCCTATCTGATTATGACCATTCGATAATTTCAGAGGGCTTTGTGCTTGCATTGGATATGCACATGATGGATGAAAAGTTCGGGGTGGTTAAGCTTGAAGACATGATTCTGCTTGGAGAGAAGAATAAATTATTGACCAAAACCCCGAGAGAACTTTTTGAGGTCGAATAAACAAGAAAAGGGGCCTGAGATGAAGAAGATAGAAGAAGAATTGAAAATATTTTTTCTCCAAAATAATATTCCTGTTTTTGGCATAGCTAAAGCTGCATCGCTTGAAAATGAGCCATCAGGTTATAAACCCTCAGATATGCTTGCTTCAGCACAGAGCGTCCTCTGCTTTGGAGTACCTGTTCCGAAGGGAATATTTAAATGTCAGGAAAAATCAGAATGGATGTACTGGAGAGCTGCCAATATTTACTACCGAAACATAGATATGGTTTTGATGCGGGTTGCGAACATCATTGAAGAAAAGGGTGAAGTTGCTGTGCCAGTCTATGGCTGCTTTCCTTATGACATTAAGGGGAAAGGCGATTTCTGGGGGTATATGAGTTTGGTAAAAATGGCCGAAGTAGTTGGTATTGGAAAGATAGGAAAAAATGGATTGCTCTGCAATTCCAGATATGGCCCCAGGTTGATGCTGGGAGGAATTGTCACAACAGCATCCTTACCCTCTATGGTTTGGCCGGAGAGGAATGAGAAAGGATGTCCTGAGGGTTGCTACATTTGCCAAGAACAGTGTCCGATTCAGGCTATTGATAAAAACGGAAAAGTGGATAGAGTGGCGTGCATTAAGTATTCGATGAGAAGCCCGATCTTTTCAAATTTTATGAAGACCGCCAGCGTCGGTTCAGAAGACATTCAGATGATCAACCACCTGACAGCGGTGGATGACCACTCCATGTACCGATGTATTCAATGCGTTTCTGTCTGCCCTTATACATGAAATCAGTGAATGGATTAAATAAATTTGTGGAAGTGAGAACTTAACTAAAATACTGGAGGGGGAAATGGTTAATGAGGAACAAAAAGAGGCAAAACCACAAAAGAGGAAAACGGCAACCCAGGCCGCTGCTTCTATTAGCCGCATGGGCAGAGAATTTATTAATAGAACCCTCCAGGCACGGGCAGAGGGAAATCAGAAATTGGCCTATACTTTTATCGTTTGCCATCATGAAGAGATCTTCCGGGCCATGGATGTGCTCCCAATTTGGACAGAGCAATATGCTGGTATCTGCGGGGCAAAGAAGGATGCGGAAAGATTCCTTCAGAGAGCGGAGTCACTCGGTCTTTCTCGCTCCTTGTGCACCTATGCCCTCTGGGGGATAGGTTTTGACCAGTGGAGGGAAGAATTGGGTGAAATGCCTCCTAATTCTCTATGGGGCGGACAGACGAGGCCTGACTTCATGATATCCAGCGGACAAATTATCTGTGACCCGAGATCGAAGTGGTACCAGGCCTCTCAGCAGTTTATGCCTGATGTTCCGATCTACAATATAGACCTTCCCTATCCCCTTTTTCAGAGGGACCGAGATCACCGAGACGTCTGGGACTATTACCACAAATATATCGTCAAACAATTACGCGGATTGGTGGCATTCCTCGAAGAACAGACTAAAAAGAAGATGGATTACAATCGTTTAAGCGAGTTAGTTGATCTAAGCGATCGGACCTGGAACCTGATCGATGAAACGTATTCCCTCCGCAAGGCTGTCCCTTCTCCCATGGGGACAGGTGATGCCATGAATACGATGGTGCCATTAAACTACATGATGGCTACCCAGGAGGCTTATGATTTCTTCATGGACCTCAAGAAGGAATTAGAGGAAAAGATCGCCAAGGGAGAGGGAGAGGTTCAGGAAGAGAAGTATAGGCTCATGTGGGGAGGCGGATTGCCCGCCTGGTTTGCCCTGAACGATTTCAATTACTTCAATAGCAAAGGAGCTTCGTTTCCTGTGGAAACAACCTATCGAATGGTGGCACCTCTTTATGAGATGGATATCCCTGAAACCAAGGACCCCATCGAGCACTTGGCATGGAGGTGGCTCGGATACTGGACCTTCTGGTATGATAAGGC